>NZ_JTLF01000269.1:0-3818 GCF_000798855.1 Enterobacter sp. ZOR0014
CACCGGCTCGCCACATACCTCTCACCGAGAGTATGAGGCGAGCCGGTGAGGCGAGAAACGCTTAAGGAGAATAACGTGATATTCGACAAACTGAATCATTTGCTGTCGCCGGTAGCAAATGCCGTCCTGGCTTTTATTGCTTTTTTGCAGGCGCATCAGCTGGCGTTAGCGCTGCTGTCCGGCGTCATGCTGCCTTTTATATTTTCTGCGAGACACGGCGGGCAGGAAAAGCCGACGTTTCTGCAAAGGATCTTAATTCTGCTTTCCATGATCTGTTTTGTTTTCGGCACGATAGCGCCGGTGGCCGTCTGGTTTTTACAGCGCATTTATGGCCGGGAAGATATCGCCAGCCCGCCGCTGCTGACCTGGACAATGGCGCTGCTGTTTACCGTCGCCGGGTTTATTCTGCATGTAATTTTACGGCGTCTGATCTCGCCTGAATTTGACAAGGTCAAACGTGGCATGGTGAAAAAAACCAGCATGGAGCGCGACCGCAGAACCGACGTTCGCCGGGTAAAAGAGATTTTACCCGTCTCCACCGAATACGATCCGATGGATTACATCGATCTGAATAAGGGTGTTTTTATCGGGCTGAGCCGCGAGGGCGAGCCGCAGTATATTCCGTTAAAAGAATGGCAGACCCAGCACGCCGACATTATCGGCACCACCGGTGCCGGTAAGGGCGTCGTGACCGGTATTCTGCTTTATCAGAGTATCCTCGCCGACGAGGGCGTTTTTGTGCTCGACCCCAAAAACGACGAGTGGGCACCGCACCTGTATAAAAAGGCGTGCGCGGACGCCGGAAAACCCTTCGTGCTTATCGATCTGAATAAGCAGGAATACCAGATGAACCTTATCGACGGTATCACCGCCGATCATCTGGAGGAATTATTCGTAGCCGGTTTCAGCCTGGCGGAAAAAGGCGAGGCGGCGGATTTTTACCGTATCGACGATCGCAAGGCGGCGAGAACGGCGGCGCAGTTCGTGAAGGATAATCCGGGCGCAACCGTGCGGGATATTTATAACGGCGATTATGTCCAGGGCATCGGCGAAACGATTAAAGCCTTTCACGGTAAAACCGAGGAGCTTGCGATGCTCAACAGCATTAACGCGCCCGGCGGTTTTGCGCTGAAGGAGATTTTCGACAAAGGCGGCTGCTGCTACATCATCGGCTCGATGCGTAACTCTAAAATCATCACCGCGCAGCGCATGATTTTAGTTCGCCTGTTCCAGCTCGCGGAATTACGCGACCGCGTCGCGGGAAATATCCGCCCCATCGCCATCTTTAAAGATGAGGTGAAATATCACCTGTCAAAACCTGCGCTCGAAGGGTTAGGCGCGGCGCGTGATAAAGGCGTACATATTTTAATGGCGCACCAGTCGATTGCCGACCTGCGCGACTGTCCGGCGGATTTAAACGGCGACGCCGTTGTGGGTGCGGTCGTGGAAAACTGCAAGTTTAAGCTGGTTTATAAACTTCAGGATCCGGACACCGCCGAATGGATTGCGCGCATGTCGGGCACGATTTTAGTCGATGATGAAAGCCGGAAAGTCACCACCACGGCGGTGCTGACGGAAAAAGTCGATAACGAGCGTATGCTTCGCCAGGCGGAAAGCTATTACATCGACAGCAATATGCTCCAGAACCTGCCGAAGTTCGTCAGCTATATCTTCAGCCAGAACGCGCTCGCGTTCCCGTCGTTAATCTCACCGCTCAAGGTTAAAAAAGCCCCGCTGGAGCTGTATTCTCTGCCGCCGGTTGCAGCGGCTACCGTGGCTGAAGTTAAACCGGTACTGGATCTGGATTTTGATACGACAGCTCCGGCACCTGACATTTTTCCCGACAGCACCACGGCCACCAAGAAACCCCCAGTACCGCCAATTCCTACACCTCCGGTGCAGCCTGACGAGGAGTGGCTGATGGCATCACAGCCCACACCAAGTGACGAAATTCATTCGTTGCTGGATTTATAAATTTTCAGGAGGCTTTATGCTCTTAATGAACAATACCGAACGCCGGGAACGTAATCATGAAAAAATCCGCATTCTCCTGAATTTTTTGAAAGAAGAAACTTACAGCGACTTCAACACACTAAAGTTATTGTTTGATTTCAAAAATCATAAATCAGTCTATGCATTGTTAAATAAGGTTGAGAAGATGGGACTGATTCAAAAATATGTATACGAATCCCATTCTTTAAAACTCTCAATCTGGGGCATTACTGCCGACGGTCTGGCCGTGATCCTGACAGACGACGATAAGGTGATGCCCGCCCGCTTTGAACCCTACCGCCTGACCGGCTGGTCACTCGACCATCACCTTGATAACCAGCTCGTGCGCCTGACGCTGGAGAAGAACGGCGCGACGGGGTGGATTAACGGCGACCGCTCAACGTTCCTCAGTCAGTACAGCGTCAAACACCGTCCCGACGGGCTTATCAGCCTGCCGGACGGCAGGCTGATCGCCGTTGAAACCGAGCGACGCATTAAAACAAAGGCGCGCTATCAGTCCATCATGGCGAGCCACCTGCTGGCTATCAGCGATAAAAAATGGCGGTACGTGTTTTACGTCGCCCCGGACGAGGCGAAAAAGCGCGCCCTGAAGATTATTTTTGACAGCATTACCAGCGTGATCGTGAAAAACCAGCATGTACCACTGGAGGCAAAACACCGGGATGTCTTTCGCTTTTATACCCTCGATGAACTGAAAAGCCTGGAGCTGGACAACTATGCGTAAAACCGCCCTTCTGGCGCTGGCCGCCGCCCTTTGTGTGCCTGTTTTCTCCACTGCCGCGCCCGTCCTGACGGCGGGTTTTTCACCGTCTGACGGGCGCCCTGCCCTTGAGGTCGTACTCGGCGCCATAAACAACGCCAGGCAGAGCATTGACGTCGCGGCCTACAGCTTCACCAGTAAGCCGGTCGCGACGGCGCTCGCAGGTGCTAACCGGCGCGGCGTGGCCGTGCGCGTGGTGGCCGACGAAAAGGCCAACAGCGACCGCTACACCGCCGTGACGTATCTGATAAACCAGGGCGTACCGGTGCACCTTAACGGCCGTTACGCCATCATGCACAACAAGTTTATGGTGATCGACAGCAAAAACGTCCAGACCGGGTCGTTTAACTACACGGCCAGCGCCGTTTCGCGCAACGCGGAAAACGTGCTGCTGATCGAGGATGCGCCGCAGCTGGCGGAGGCGTACCAGCGAGAATTTAACCGCCTCTGGGATGAGGGCACCCCGCTGAATGCCCGGTATTGAATCAGCCCCGTCTTCGGACGGGGCTTTTTTTTACTCCACTTCCAGCCAGGCTTTACGCCCTTCAAGATGCAGCGCTTTCAGCATGGCGATCACGTCTTCAGCCGATCTCCCGCCATAGTTAAGTCGGGTCTGCTCCCCTTCAAACTCCACCATGATAATGGTGTCCAGCGTTACCGAAAGTAGCTCGCGCAGCTCCCGTAACGTCTGCCCTGTACTGCGTGAATGCATGCACTGCGTGATACGGTTGGCCACCTCCTGGCACAGTCCCGTCACGGCCTCGCGGTATGCGAGACGCTGGCAGCAGTTGTCCTCGATGTCGCTGATAAGTTTAACCACCGCCGTTTTGACGGTTTTGATTTCAGGACATTTCGTTTTTGGGGAGCCTGACTGCTCCAGCGGGGATACGCTGGTCGCCGGGGCAGCTTTAGGGGCGGTTGTCGGGGTATGCAGGTTCATCGTCATGGTCGTTTCTCCGTCTGTGTGAATTTCGTCTTCGTATCGCCTGACGGTTCGGACTGCCCGGAGTCGTTCTGGTCAGCAGGGGCGCGCAGCGTGCCATTT
>NZ_JTLF01000048.1:0-27678 GCF_000798855.1 Enterobacter sp. ZOR0014
AAATCGGCGGGAATAATGATTAACACGGGTGAATTCATCTTTATCAAAAGATTTACGAACCATTTGGTGAATTCGTGGCTATGATAAAACTGTTAAATTGTTTTACGCAATTGTTAATGAATCATTCCGCATTATTTGATTAGCGCACAGGACAGATCCCTCGCCCCGTTGGGGAGAGGGTTAGGGTGAAGGGAAGAATTCAAACCGGCATGGATTTACGGATGGCGCTCAGCAGCGTCTGCGCACCCGTTGAGAGCGGCGTGTCTACGCGGGTTAAAATGCCGATAGGTTCACCGGCACCCGGGGCGGTCACCGGCAGAGCGGTCAGGGTTCCCTGACGCAAATCATCTTTTACCGCACCGGAGGGAACGAACCAGACGTAGTCATAATCGAGGGTGAGCTGGCGTGACAGCGAGGCCGACAGCGTTTCGATACACCCTGAGGGTAGTGTACATCCCTGCATTTGCAGCAAGTTTTCGGCGGCCTGGCGCGGGACGGTGCCTTTCGGGCAGACCACCACGGGCCATTCCATGACGCGGCTTAACGTCACGGTATCCTGCAGTAAAGGATGGTCGGGACGCACCACCAGCTTCAGGGATTCCAGAAACAGCAGTTCGTAATTGAGACCGCCCATCAGTTCAGGGTCAGACATACGACCGATACCCAGATCCAGTTCCCCCGATTTGAGCCCCGCGAGCAGCATGGTGTTATTCATGGTGGCAACCTGAATCGTGGTATGCCGTTGCTGCTTGTGGAATTGACCAATCACGGGCGGCAAAATGCCCAGCGCTGCGGTAGGCAAGGCACCCACACGTACCACGTCACTGGTGTGCTCTTCTTTTCTGTGCAGGGACTGGCCTGCGGTGTTGAGCGCATCCAGCACCTTAACGGCGTGCGTCAGGAACTGTTCGCCCACGAGGGTAAGCTGTGCGCCCAACCGACCGCGATCGAAAAGACGGGCGCCGGTGAGCTGTTCCAGCTCGTTAAGGGTTTTTGAGAGCGCAGGCTGGCTCAGATTAAGGGTTTCAGCCGCTCGCCCCAGCGTTCCCTGTTGAGCGACGGCCACAAATGTATGCAAATGGCGCAAGCGTATGCGCTGACTGAACAGACCATTTTTTTCCATAGGCGATGTTAAAAACAGAGCGATGCGGGTGACAAGTTAAGTTGTTTAATTTTGATAACCTGATAGCAAAATATTTTTAACATTTGATCTGTTTGAGTTACAACATGTTTTTCAGGAGGGGCTGCAGGCGAACGTCCTTGTTCATTTATTGCTCATTTCCGAGGGGTTACATCAGTAACCCCTTAGATGACGCCATCCCCGCCGTCAGAACACCACACCTGACCGGAGGTATAGGAACACGCATCCGAGGCCAGCGTGACGTACAGCGGAGCAATTTCTACCGGCTGACCCGGACGCCCCAGTGGCGTATCGCCGCCAAACTCCTTCACTTTTTCCATTGGCTGACCGCCGCTTGACTGCAGTACCGTCCAGTACGGTCCAGGCGCCACCGCGTTGACGCGAATGCCTTTTGGGCCCAGCTGTTTGGCTAAGGATTTAGTAAATACGGCCAGACAGGCTTTCGTCTGGGCGTAGTCCAGCAGCACGGGGCTGGGCTTCACTGCCTGAACCGAGGAGGTGTTAATGATAACGGACGACGCCTTCAGATGGCGCAGCGCCGCCTTGGTGATCCAGAAGGGGGCATAAACGTTGGTTTTAAACGTCGCGTCAAAGTCTTCGGTGGTGAGCTCTTCCAGAGACTCCCGGTACTGCTGACGGCCCGCGTTATTGATCAGAATATCCAGGCCACCCAGCTTCGAGACGGCTTCCTCGACCAGATTCTGACAGAAGGTTTCATCCCGGATATCCCCCGGCAGCGCGATGGCTTTGCGTCCTTCCGCTTTGATCAGCGCGATCACCTCTGCGGCGTCTTTTTCCTCTTCAGGCAAATAGTTGATGGCAACGTCAGCCCCTTCACGGGCATAGGCGATAGCCACCGCGCGACCTATCCCGGAGTCACCCCCGGTGATCAGCGCTTTTTTGCCGGTAAGGCGGCCATGCCCTTTGTAGCTTTTTTCCCCATGATCGGGTACAGGTTGCATCTCTGATGCCAGTCCCGGCGGCGTTTGCGGCTGTTCCGGGAACGGGGGTTGCGGGTAAGCGTTCGTACGTTGTGTAGTATCACTCATAGCTGACTCCTTAAGCCAAGGGGTGAGATTTGATGGATAGTTGCAGCGTTAACGCTTCGCTGAATTATTTCTGCAAACGATCAACACGGACGACGGCAGGAGATGATTTTTTATCAAGCGAACCGTTGATACTGATCATCTGGTCGGGTTTTACCGTTCTGCCGTCGAAGACTGCCTGGGGAATAATAACGTCGATTTTTCCGGTTTTATCCTGGAATACAAACTTATCGCCGCTACCGTCAATAAGATTACCGCGTAATGAAATTGTCGCACCGTCATGCATTTGTTTTGCCTGATCGATGGTCATAATACGCGCATCATCGGTTCCACGATATCCGCTATCCAGCGCGTGAGGCGGGGGCGGCGCGTCACCTTTTTGTAACCCGCCGTTATTATCTGCCCATGCTGATGGAACCAAAAATATCAAAAAAGCGGAAATAAGTGATAATTTCATCTGATATCCTTCATTTTTGGGTGTCTTGACTTATTAAGTATTGTTGCTATTCCTTTATGTGGCAAATGTGATAAGTCTTAAAAACAATCTCTTTTGAAATCAAAACATTCATAAAATAAGCGAAACGGTGACGACAACAATGAAGCGTGAAAATGAAAAGTTACCCGGGATAGATGAGAGTTATCGCTTGCTCAGGTTTGAATATGCATTTCGCCAGGTGGGTTTTGTGCTGCTTTTAGGTATTATCATCGCAGCGATGGCCGGTCTGTTTTCCAGCGGCATGGTGAGCGACACGTCCAGGACCAATTCTGCTAAATCTCTGACCATTCACTATGAACGCTTTGGCCGTCGGGAGACCGAGTCAAGGATGCAATTTACGTTTCCGGTGAAAACGGCGGGTCACTTCACGCTCAGCATCACCAGCGAGCGCAGCGACGTTTACGAACCCGGCAGCGTCTGGCCACAGCCGGACAGAATGTATAGCCGTGGGAAAACCCTCTATTTCGTCTATGACACGCTCCAGAATTCAGACAGGTTCTCCGTGTTGTACTTCACGACCCCGACCCGGGCCGGTAAGTGGAATACTGTCATCCGTGCAAACAACGAGCCGGAGATCACCGTCTGGCAATTTATTTACCCGTAGGAGGCTGATATGGATATGGTCTTTCGTGCGCTGGCGATTTATCTGTTTCTCGTGGTGGTATTTGAAGTGGCGGGGCGACGCGCGCTGCTACAGATGACCAGCTTTGATCTTATTCTACTGTTAATTATTAGTGAAGCCACGCAGCAGGCGCTTCTGGGGCAGGACTTTTCTGTCACCGGGGCGATGATAACGATTACCACGCTGGTGGTGGTGGATATTCTCTTTGGGTTGATGAAGAAATATTTTTCCCCGGTGGAAAATATTCTGGATGGTAATCCCGTCATTCTTGTCGAGAATGGCGTGCCGTTAGCGGATAAACTTAAAAAAGTCGACGTATCCTGTGATGATATTCTGGTGTCAGCGCGTCAGAATAATGGCATTACAAAAATGAGTGAAATCAAATATGCCATATTCGAACGTAATGGGCATATTTCAATCATTCCTTTTGAGAAAAAAGAGGCGGCAAAATGAGCAATCTGTTTCACGACGATCATTATACCGTAAGTGAATTAACGAAAAAGCTGGCGAGTAAATTAACCGATGCCGGGCTGCGCTTAACCACGGCGGAATCCTGTACGGGGGGAAAGCTCTCGGTCGCGTTGTGCGCAGAAGAGAACACCGCCGATTTTTATGATGTCGGGCTGGTGGTGTTCAGCGATGAAGCAAAAGCGCGGATCCTCGGCGTGCGTTCTGAAACGCTGGCGCGCTATACCGCCGTCAGCGAACCGACGGTGGGCGAGATGGCCGCCAGTATCCGCGATATGGCCCAGGCGGATATCAGCATTGCCATCAGCGGATACGCAGGCCCTGAAGGGGGCGACGATGGGACGGCGGCAGGGACGGTCTGCTTTGGCTGGAATATTTGCGGCGAGACGAAAACCCGCACCGTTCTTTTCTCCGGTGACTGTCAGGACGTGGTGGAAAAAGCGGTGCATTTTGCGCTGGCTGAACTGGTAACAACCTTGTCGGACGACAATATCGGGTAAATTCTCGTGGAGGTTGTATGGCTGTCATAGTGATTACTGGCGGGACGGCGGGCGTGGGAAAAGCCACGGCACTGCACTTTGCAAAGGCGGGCTACGATGTGGGACTTATCGCCCGCGATGAAGCCAGCCTGCACTCCACTCAGGAGGAATTAAAGCGCTTTGGGGTCAATGCCCACGCGGTGCAGGCGGACGTCGCCGACAGTCAGGCGGTGGTGGATGCGGCTAACGAGATTGAGTATCGCCTTGGGGCGATTGACGTGTGGGTTAACAATGCCATGGGCGCCGTGCTGGCACCGTTTCGCACCCTTACGCCGGATGAGTTTCGTCGTGTGACTGACGTGACCTACCTCGGCTTTGTCAACGGCACTCGCGCCGCGCTGGAGCTGATGGTGCCCCGCGACAGAGGCGTGATTATCCAGGTGGGATCCGCGCTGGCCTACCGTTCCATTCCTTTGCAGTCCGCTTACTGTGGCGCCAAAGCGGCGATCCGCGGCTTCACCGATGCGGTGCGTACCGAACTGATGCATGAAAACAGCCGGGTTCAGCTTTCGATGGTTCAGATGCCGGGGCTTAACACGCCGCAGTTCGAATGGGCGAGGAATAAGTTCGCCTGGGCGATGCGCCCGGTGCCACCGGTTTTTGAGCCCGAAGTCGCCGCCCGCGCCATCTTTAAGGTTGCACAAAAACCGGTACGGGAACTGTGGGTGGGAAGCAGCACGATTCAGTCGATCGTCGGGCAATTTCTTTTCCCGGGTTTACTTGACCGGCTGATGGTTAAAAAAGCCTGGGAAGGTCAGATGACCGACGATCTGAACGCACCGGATCGCCGGGACTATCTTGACCAGCCGGTTAATGATCTGCACAAAATCCATGGCCGTTTTACAGACGAGGCGAAGAACCGAGCCCCGTCCGTCACCTCCGGTATGCCTGGCAAGGTGGCACTGGGCGCCCTCGCGGTGGCGGGGATTATGCTGACCCGCCTGATAATTCGAGGGAGAAGATAATCAGCGCAGCGCGCTACGGTGGGTCCAGAACCAGCGGTAACCGTAGCCGCCAAGAGTGAGCTCGACGGTTTTGCCGCACACCAGCGCGTCGTCGTAGCGTTTGTCCGCGAGACAGGCAGTCCAGGTGGCATTGCGGATCCCTTTTGCGGCGAACTTCACCGGCTGGTCGCTGAAGTTGACGAAGGTCAGGATGCTGCGTTCATCGGTCTCGTAATACAGCCCCAGCACCGCGTCGTGATCGAGGGTAATGAGACGAAAGGGCGCAACGGCAATTTCGGGGAACTCTGAGCGGGTATTGGCAATATCCATGATGCGGTGCAGAAGCGAGTTGCGGTGAAGCAGCGAATCAGCGACGTTGATTTTCTGATAGCGATACGGGCCGCGATCGATGATGGGGGCAATAAATTTTTCCGGGTTGGCCGCGGAAAAACCGCCCCCCGCCGATCCGGCCCACTGCATCGGCGTACGAACGGCGTAACGCTCTTCCAGTTCCAGGTCGTCGCCCATGCCGATCTCATCCCCGTAGCGCATCACCGGGACACCCGGCAGGGAAAAGAGCACGGCGTGACAGAACGCCAGCCGCTTGTGATCGCCATTCAGCATCGGCGCCAGGCGGCGGCGGATCCCGCGCTGATAGACGTTCATCTCTTCGTCAGGGGCGAAGGTATCAAGGACAAACTGCTTATCTTTCTGACTAATGCCCTCCAGATCCAGCTCGTCATGATTGCGCAGCCAGTTGGCAAAACAGCATGAGTCGGGCGGGACGATCATCTTTTTCACCGCATTACGCAGCGGACGGGCACTTTTCCTCGCCAGGCTGACGTAGAAATACTTATTGAGCCAGAAATTGAGCACCAGATTCAGGCGATCGTTATTGCCGAAGTAGTCTTTATACGTCTTGACGTCGACGTCGACTTCACCCAGCAGGATCGCGTCTGGATTACGTTGCTCAATAAGACGGCGCATATGCTCCAGGATCCAAAGCCCTTTTTTTTCGTCACCGTTTCCTGCCTGTCTGGTGAGGTGGGTGGCGGCATCCAGGCGAAAGCCCGACACCCCCAGCTTAAGCCAGAACAGAATGATGTTCTCAATCTCTTTAAGTACCGCAGGCGAGGTCAGGTTCAGATCCGGCTCATGGCGATAAAACATATGCCGGTAGTACTGTCCCGCCTCGTCGTCCCAGCTCCAGACGCTTTTTTCCACGCCGGGAAACATTGGGGGCGTGTCGTCATCGTCGTTGTCCGACCAGAGGTAGTAATCACGATAGGGGGATGCCGGGTTTCGGCGGGCCTGCTGGAACCACGGATGCGCGTCTGAGGTATGCTGGATCAGCAGCTCAATAATGACCTGCATGCCCAGCTCCCGGGCCTGTCCGATAAAGGCGATGATATCGGCCAGTTTACCGAAGCGCGGATCCACCTGCAGATGGTCGCTAACGTCGTAGCCTTCGTCCAGAAAGGGGGTGAGGTAAAATGGGGTGATCCAGATAACCGTCGCGCCCATGCGGCGGATATAACGCAGCTTGGCCGCAATTCCGGCGATGTCTCCACAACCATCGCCGTTCATATCATAAAACAGTGCGGTATCAATTTGATAAATAATGGCCCGTATATGCCAGTCTGTCATAGCGTTCCTCAGTGATAGCCTTCAGTATCCGACACTTTGCCCCGGAAGACGTAGTAGCTCCAGGCGGTGTACACCAGAATCACCGGAATGATCAGCAGGGTGCCGACCAGCATAAACAGCTGGCTGGCGGGCGGTGCCGCGGCTTCCCACAGGGTGATATGGGGCGGAATAATGTTTGGCCACAGGCTGATACCCAGGCCGCTAAAACCGAGGAAGATCAGCCCCAGCGTGAGCAGGAACGGACGCGAGTGGCTGGCCGGGTTGCGGGTCAACCGCCAGATCAGCACCGTAAACAGCCCTACCAGCAGGGGAACCGGCAGGAACCAGAAGAAGTTGGGCAAGGTAAACCAGCGGTCGGCCACGTACTGCCAGCCAAGCGGCGTCCAGACGCTGACCACCGCAATAACCACCACCAGTGCCAGCAGCACGTGGCGCGTCAGCTCGCGCATGCGGTTTTGCAGTGCGCCTTCACTTTTCATTATGAGCCAGGTGGTCCCCAGCAGCGTATAGGCAACGACCAGCCCGATGCCACAGAAAAGATTGAAGGGCGTCAGCCAGTCAAGCGCAGAGCCGACAAAGCGCCGGCCTTCCACGTCAAAGCCATTGATCACTGCCCCTACGACGATCCCCTGGCTGAAGGTGGCGAGTAAGGACCCGCCTGCGAAGGAGTAGTCCCAGAATTTGCGGTGTGAGGGCGTCGCTTTAAAACGGAACTCAAAGGCGACGCCGCGAAAGATGAGGCCGATGAGCATGGCGGTGAGGGGGATGGTCAACGCATCAATAATCACCGCGTAGGCCAGCGGAAACGCGCCGAACAATCCCGCGCCGCCGAGTACCAGCCAGGTTTCGTTACCGTCCCACACCGGGGCCACGCTATTAACCATCACATCGCGTTCCCTGGCATCGCCCACGAAGTTGAACAGCAGACCGATGCCCAAATCAAAGCCATCCATAATGATGTACATCAGCGTGGCAAAGACGATGATGGCAAACCAGATAACAGCGATATCAACGCCCATCAGATTCTCTCCTGTTCTGAAACGGACTCCGCGGCAGACAGCGGACGGGCGGGAGTGCCCGACGTGTTTGACGTCAGCGTATCGACGGGCTGCGGACCTTTCTTAATCAACCTGATGAGGTAAACATACCCCACGCCGAACACCGACGAGTAGACAATGAAGAAGGCCAGCAAGCTGATGCTCATTTGCAGAGTACTGTGCAGGGAGACCGCATCAATCGTACGCAGATAACCATAGACCACCCACGGTTGACGGCCCACTTCGGTGGTTACCCAGCCGGCGAGCAGCGCCAGCAGCCCCGCTGGCCCCATGCAGAGCGCAAACCAGTGGAACGGGCGCGAGTGGAAAAGCCGGTGACGGTAGCGTAGCCAGAGGCTGAGCAGACCGAGGGTAATCATCAGCAGCCCCATCCCGACCATGATGCGGAACGACCAGAAAACGATGGTCGAGTTTGGGCGATCTTCTTTCGGGAAATCTTTCAGGGCCGGAACCTGTTTATCCAGGCTATGCGTCAGGATCAGGCTGCCGAGCGCCGGGATCTCGAGGCCGTATTTGGTGCGTTCCTCCTCCATATCCGGCAGGCCAAACAGCAGCAGTGGGGTGGCCTCGCCGGGCGGATTTTCCCAGTGTCCCTCAATGGCGGCGATTTTGGCGGGCTGATGCTCAAGCGTGTTCAGGCCGTGCATATCGCCCACCACCGCCTGGATGGGGGCGACCAGCAGTGCCATCCACATGGCCATCGAGAACATGGTTCGGATGGCGGGCGTATCGTTACCGCGCAGCAGGTGCCAGGCACCCGACGCGCCGACAAACAGCGCGCTGCTCAGAAACGCGGCAATAGCCATATGAATCAGGCGATAAGGGAAGGAGGGGTTAAAGACGATTGCCAGCCAGTCTTGCGGAATGACCTGTCCGTTCTCGATGGTGAACCCCTGCGGCGTATGCATCCAGCTGTTGGAGGCGAGGATCCAGAAGGTCGACATTAAGGTGCCGAGCGCGACCATGCAGGTGGAAAAGAAGTGCAGGCCCGGGCCAACCTTATTCCAGCCGAACATCATTACACCCAGGAAACCGGCTTCCAGGAAGAAAGCGGTTAAGACTTCATAGGTGAGGAGTGGACCGGTGATACTGCCCGCGAACTGTGAGAATCCGCTCCAGTTGGTGCCAAACTGGTACGCCATGACCAATCCGGAAACGACCCCCATACCGAAGTTAACGGCAAATATCTTTAGCCAGAAGTGATACAGCGATCGCCAGACGTCGTTTTTGGTGCGCAGCCACATCCCCTCCAGCACGACCAGATAGCTGGCGAGTCCGATGGTGATCGCGGGAAAAAGGATATGGAACGAGACGGTAAAAGCGAACTGAATTCTGGCCAGATGAAATGCATCGAGTTCGAACATGGTCCGTACCTCTGAAACGATGGGGCACGAGAATTGCCGGGCAGTTTATGGCTGCCCGGCAAAACCGATTACGGTTTAGTCTTACCGGCACCCAGCTCGGCACCGGTCAGCGGGTCGGAATGTGGATCGGACTTCGTACGGGCAGACATCGCCTTGACCAGGGTTGCCTGTTCGGTTGTGAGCGTGACGCTTGCGCTGCCATCGCCGCCGTCAACCGCAGGCTGGGGGGACTCAACGTAATCGAAATGTTTATCGCTGTTCCAGCTTCCGCGAACCTCTCCACCTTCAGACATATTGTAGTACTTGTTGGTGAATTCCTCGATTGGCGGCAATTTTCCCGGCGGGAAATTATTACGGATAGACTGCAGCGCCTTCTCAAAGGAGAGCTGATGCGCCGCCTCGCGCGTCATCAGAAACGCCAGGGCATCCTTTACGCCGGGATCGTCGGTCACGTTGATCAGCCGTTCATAGATGATTTTCGCTCTGGCCTCTGCTGCCACGTTTGAGCGCAGGTCCGCCGTTGGCTCGCCGATGGTGTCCACGTAGGCCGCCGTCCAGGGCACGCCCGCAGAGTTAGTGAGCGGGGTGCCACCACCGTAGAGCAGGGAGGTAATATGGCTGTCATTGCCGTTTTCGGTCATGGACCGATACAGCTCGGCCTCGTTTTCCACCCCTTCCGCCAGCGCGCCTTTCGCGCCTTTATTCAGCATGCCCACCAGGGTACCGATGATTTCGAGGTGGCTTAACTCCTCGGTCGCGATATCCATCAGCATATCTTTACGGCCCGGATCGTCATCGCTCAATCCTTGCGTAAAGTACCGGCAGGCGGCAGCCAGTTCGCCCTGCGGCCCACCGAACTGTTCCAGTAAAAGATTGGCGAGGCCTGGGTTCGGTTCAGCAACGCGAACCGTATATTGCAGCTGTTTAACGTGTCGGAACATGGCGATTCTCCCTGATTATTTTTTTGCTTCGACGCCCGATGCGTCTGAACGCAGCAGGAACTGTTCCGTGGTCTGCGGAATATGACGAATCAACCAGTCGGCCATCTCGCGCTCTTCCGCGAGGATCGTCTCAATGGCAGGCACCGACGCAACGTCACCCGCTTTTTTAGCCGCGGCAAGCAGCGAGGTGTAGCAGGCGATTTCAAACTGTTCAAAGACATAGCCGCTAATTGACCCCTTCACAATCTCATCAGAAGGGAACATCCCGCCGATGGACTGACCCAGCGCCGCCATCTTGCTCATTGAATCTTTCAAAACTGAACGAGAAATATCATTGCGATCAAGGATCTCCTCCAGCAATGTAATTTGGCGTTTTGTCTCATTAATATGTTGTTCAATTCTGGCGCGAACATCAGGATAATTATCGATACGGCTGGCCATGGATTCCAGCATTGACTCAGCTTGCTTTTCCATCGCATGGGCATCGCGTAGCCAGTCATGGTAGTGTTCTACGTGATTCATTATTATATCCTCATTTGGGGTTCGCTTATTTGGTCTCACTTTCAGCAGCCTGATCGGCACGCGCGGCACTGTAGCCAGATAAATGGCCGACAATATTAGCGTAGATGCTGATGATAATGACCCATAGTACGCTGCTCTTCCACCATATTACGGAAGGGATAGCGAGAATGAACCATATTATAGCTGCCGTTAAATGGCACCGTTTAATTGTCCTGGGACTGATGCTCATTTTATTTAACCTGTGTTATAGCGTCATTTTTGCGCTTTTTGGTTAATATTTCCTACGGCCAGATCGGTGAGTTTAAGGTCGGTCTCTTTTTCTTCTTTCAGTGTTTCTGCAAGAAGCTTAACGGCTTTTTTATAGCCAAGCTGCTCTGCCAGGGTGGCAAGGGTACCGTAGCTGGCAATTTCGTAATGCTCCACTTTTTGGGCTGCGGCAATTAACGCGGCATCACGCACTTCATTTTTCTCCGTGCTTTCGATGACTTCGTTCGCCTCTTCAATTAAGCCTTCCATTGCCACGCATTTCATGCGCTTGAGCTTGATACCGTCTTCCTGCTCGATAATCTGATCGATGCGTTCGATCTGACCCTGCGTCTCCTCGAGGTGTGCGGTAAAGGCGGCGCTCAGTTTCTCACTGGATGCGGCACGCGCAAGCTTGCTTAATGCCCGGGTAAGTTGCTTTTCCGCACTGTAGGTATCAGAGAGAAGATGAATAAATACGTCCTCTATACTTTTCATATTCATAATTATTACGCTCCGGTAAAGGATAAATAAAGAATGATTACTGCGAGCTTTTCAGCCCGCAGCATACTCTCGGGTTTTATAAAAGAGTATTAAATTAAATCAGGAGTTATCAGATTTACGGCCTCCGCCGTGACTATTCTGTCCTCCTTTTTTACCCGCTTCTGATGCGCGTTGTGGATCGTTTTTAAAGTTCCCACCGCTATGCTGGCCACCTTTACGCCCAGCTTCTGATGCTTTTTCACGGTCTTGCGCGAAATTACCGGAACCACCACGATGCTCTGCCATATTAAACCTCATATTCATATATTGGTTATGTCAGTACGATACGAATATATTCCGTATCACTCGTCGTTCGAGTAATAACTCTAGTCGCTGTGCGCTATTCGTCAAATGCGCTTTGCTATTTGCGGTATCGTTATTTTGAAATAATGACGGCTTTACGCTTCGCTTACCTGAAAAAATATGAAGGAGTGGGAAGGACTTGTAAACGAAGGGTGGGATTAGTCCTAAGTTTCCACTAAAAATTTGAAAGCTGAGGGTAAATAATAATGGCGCACCGAATGCGATTAATTTGTCGTCAGGAAGGGCTGTGCAGGCGACGGTAGCACACGGTTTGACCACTGTCGTCTTAAGATCACAAATCAGAAATTCTTCCCCCCGGAAGGAACGGGTTTCTCTACACTCCAGGTAATATTCACTGGAGGCATGACATCATGGCGAACACCATCACGGCTGATGATATTCGGGAACATTTTTCGCAGGCTATGTCGGCGATGTACCAGCAGGAAGTTCCGCAGTACGGCACGTTGCTCGAACTGGTCGCGGACGTAAACCTGGCGGTTCTGGAAAATAACCCACTATTACATGAACAACTGGCGAACGCCGATGAGCTTGCCCGTCTGAACGTGGAGCGCCACGGCGCGATCCGCGTCGGCACGGCGCAAGAGCTTTCCACCCTGCGTCGTATGTTTGCCATCATGGGCATGTATCCGGTCAGCTATTACGATCTCTCTCAGGCGGGGGTGCCGGTTCACTCAACGGCGTTTCGCCCGGTAGATGATGCGGCGCTGTGCCGGAATCCGTTTCGTATCTTTACCTCACTGCTGCGCCTTGAGCTGATTGAAAACGTCCCGCTACGCGAGCGCGCGGCGGAGATCCTTGCTCAGCGGAACATTTTTACCCCGCGCTGTCTGGCACTTCTCGATCTCTGGGAATCAGAAGGGCAGTTTACTGACGCCCAGGCGCGTGAGTTTGTTCAGGAAGCGCTGGAAACCTTCCGCTGGCACCGTCATGCGACGGTCGATCAGGAAACTTATCTGGCACTGCATAACGAACATCGCCTGATTGCGGATGTGGTCTGCTTCCCGGGGTGCCATATTAACCACCTCACGCCGCGCACGCTGGATATTGACCGGGTGCAGGAGTTGATGCCGAAGTATGGTATTGAGCCCAAAATTCTGATCGAAGGGCCGCCGCGTCGTGACGTGCCCGTGTTATTGCGTCAAACCAGCTTCAAGGCGCTCGAAGAGCCGGTGCTGTTTGCCGGTGAACATAAGGGCACCCACACCGCCCGCTTCGGTGAAATAGAACAGCGCGGCGTGGCGCTGACGCCGAAAGGCCGTGAACTGTACGATAGCCTGCTGGCTAAGGCCGGTACCGGCAAAGATAACCTGACGCACCAGCTTCATTTGCGTGAGATTTTCAGTGCCTTCCCGGACAGCGAGCTGTTAATGCGCCGCCAGGAACTGGCTTATTTCCGCTACCGTCTGACGCCCGCCGGGGAAGCCCATCGTCATGCGTTCCGTCCCGGCGACGATCCGCAGCCGCTGATTGAGCGCGGGTGGGTCGTTGCCCAGCCGATTACCTACGAAGATTTTCTTCCGGTCAGCGCCGCCGGGATTTTCCAGTCCAATCTCGGGAATGAAACTCAGGCGCGCAGTCACGGTAATGCCAGCCGCGACGCGTTTGAAGCCGCGCTCGGCTGCCCGGTGTATGACGAATTCTCCCTCTATGAGGAGGCTGAAACGCGCAGCAAACAGCGTTGCGGTTTGCTCTGAAACCGTTACTCTGCAGGGGTGTGATGGAAAAAATAAGGTCGTTATGCAAAATCCTTCCGCCCCTGTGGTTGAAACGCGCCAGGGCGCACTGACTGGTTTAACCGATGAAAATGTCCACCGCTGGTGCGGTATTCCCTATGCTGCACCGCCAGTGGGTGACTGGCGCTGGCGCTCACCGCGCCCACCAGAACGCTGGGATGGCGTTCGCGATGCCACTGCCTTTTCGGCCTCAAGCTGGCAAAGCAGTGAATATTGTCAGGAGCTGGGCGGGGGCGATCCCGGCCAGTTCTCTGAAGACTGTCTCTATCTGAATGTCTGGTCCCCCGTCGACCGCCCGGGATCGCTTCCGGTGATGGTCTGGCTGCACGGGGGCGGGTTTACGATTGGTGCCGGTGGTCTGCCACCGTATCACGGCAAATCCCTGGCCGCGCGCGGCGTGGTTGTGGTCACGATTAACTACCGTCTCGGCCATCTCGGCTTTTTCGCCCATCCCGCGCTGGAGGGGGAAGAAGAGCGGGTAGTGCATAATTTTGCTCTGCTTGATCAGATTGCCGCGCTTGAATGGGTGCGGGAGAATATCACCGCGTTTGGGGGCGACCCGCATAACGTGACCCTGTTTGGTGAGTCCGCTGGCGCCCGCAGCGTGCTGTCGTTGCTGGCCTCGCCGCTGGCGGAAGGGCTGTTCCACAAGGCGATAGTCCAGAGTGGATATACCTTGCCCGACACGCCGCGCCAGCTGGCACTGCAAAAAGGGGAAGCACTGGCCGCCCATTTTGGACTGGAAAACGCGACGGCAGAGCAGCTGCGCGCGATCCCGCCTGAGTCATTCTGGCCGCTGACCGCGCCACTCAACATCGCCCCGGCGCCGATCGTCGGGGATTGCGTCCTGCCGGAGGCCATGCTGGATGTTTTTTTCGCTGCCCGCCAGCACCCTGTGCCGGTGATGATAGGTTCTAACAGCGATGAAGCCAGCGTCATGGCGGTGTTTGGCATCGATCTCGCCGGGCAAATCCAGAAGCTTCGCCGGGAGCGTCGTTTTGGGCTGGGGCTCATCAAGCTGCTTTATCCGGGTGTGAAAGGCGACGAAGAGCTGGGCAGACAGGTGTGTCGCGATATGGCGTTTACCACCATGGGCTATGTCGTGATGCAGGCGCAGCAGCGTGTCGGCGGGCTTTGCTGGCGTTACTGGTTTGACTATGTCGCTGAAGCGGAGCATGCCACCTATATCAACGGCGCGTGGCATGGCAATGAAGTGCCCTACGTGTTCGATACCCTCGGCCAGGTGGAGCCTTCACGTCAGTATGTCAACGAACGGGATTTACAGTTTGCTGCCAGGGTAGCCGATTACTGGGTAAGCTTTGCGCGCGATGCCGGAACGCATGATAGCCTGTCTGGGCCGACGCACTGGCCCGCGTGCCGTAAAGGGCGGGACGTGCTGCTACGTATCGGTGTGAATAAACATGCAGGTTTCCGGCTTGAAAACCGCTTTATGCGCGCGCGCATGAGCCTCTTTAAACGGGTGATGAAGCACCACGTCAGCCTCGATTAAGTAAACAGGCGCGAAACGCCGCCAGACCATTTTCTTCGTCAGGCGTTTCGCGCAGCACCAGCCGGTAGCTCGCGCCGGTTTTTACGCTTGTCTCATAGGGCCGCATCAGCCTTCCGGCACCCACATCTTCTGCCACCAGCGTTTCGTCGGCAATGGCGACGCCCAGCCCCTGAATGGCGGCGGTAATGGCGAGATCCATCGTATCGAAGTGTTGATTTTTGTGCATAACAAACCCGGGACCTTCCTGCTTCGCCAGCCACAGTGACCAGTCGGTCTTATCCCGCGTCGGGTGAAGGAACGTCAGTGAACCCAGCGTTGTACCTGCCCGCACCGGGCTGAGGACCGGCGTGAGCGCCTCTTCGAACAGCAGATCGCCTGCGCTCATATGCGTGCCAAACACAATGGCCGCGTCGTAAGATTCGGTTTTGAAATTGACGTTATGATCGGTGGTGGTCGTCAGCGCGATCTGCAGATCCGGATGCGCGTGCTCCACCTCCAGCAGGCGCGGTACCAGCCAGCGCATGGCGCAGGTGGGGGCCTTAAGCCGGATCACGGTATGCTGGCTACGGGCCTGGTCGGCCACGGTCAGCAGCTGTTCGAAAGTGGATTGCAGCTCCGGAAGCAGGGCGCTGCCCTGCGGTGAGAGGCGCAGCCCGCGGGCGTGGCGCTCAAACAGCGGAAAGCCAAACCACGCCTCAAGGGAGGCGATCTTACGGCTCACGGCCCCCTGGGTAAGACACAGCTCTGCGGCGGCATGGGTAAGATTCAGATGACGCGCGGTGACTAAAAATGCGTCGATGGCGTTAAGGGGGAGCGAACGGCGAGACATTGAAACACCTCAGCTATGCATTTTTCTCATGGCTATTATGACAACAATTCGATTGTCCCGGCAACGCACTTGTTGTTTGAATAGTTATGCAACGTCCATGAGAAGGGAAAGAGGATGACTTTACGAACGCCGGTACAAACGCGCTCCAAACTGCCAGACGTGGGGACCACCATTTTTACCGTTATCGGCCAGCTTTCGGCACAGCATAACGCCATTAACCTTTCTCAGGGCGCACCGAATTTTTCCTGTGACCCGAAACTGATTGCAGGCGTCACCCGAGCGATGGCGTCAGGGCATAACCAGTACGCGGCGATGACCGGCCTGCAGCCGCTGAAAGAACGCATTGCCGATAAAATTGCCACGCTCTACGGCACGCAGTATGACCCTGCCAGCGAGGTGCTGGTGACCGCCAGCGCCAGCGAAGGGCTCTATTCAGCGATAAGCGGTCTCGTGCACCCCGGTGATGAGGTGATCTACTTTGAACCGTCCTTTGACAGCTACGCGCCGATTGTCCGTCTGCAGGGGGCTACCCCGATTGCTATCAAACTCACGGTGCCGGATTTTGCCGTCAACTGGGATGAGGTGCGTGCCGCGATCACCCCGCGCACGCGCATGATCATCATTAACACGCCGCACAACCCGAGCGGTCAGGTCTTCTGTGCCAATGACCTGCAACAGCTGGCGGCGCTGACGCGCCAGACCGACATCATTATTTTGTCTGACGAAGTGTACGAACACGTGGTTTTTGACGGTGAACCGCATCATGGAATGGCCACGCACCCGCAGCTGGCGGAGCGCAGCGTGATTATTTCATCTTTCGGAAAAACCTATCACGTCACCGGCTGGCGCGTAGGGTATTGTGTCGCCCCGGCGGTACTGATGGATGAGATTTGTAAAGTCCATCAATTTTTAATGTTCTCTGCCGATACGCCAATGCAGCACGCCTTTGCGGAGCATATGGTCGATCCGCAAACCTGGCTCTCGCTGTCGGCGTTTTACCAGCGTAAGCGCGATCTGCTGCACGGTCTGCTGGCCGATTCGCCGTTTACCCTGCTACCGAGCGCCGGGTCGTTCTTCATGCTGGCGGATTACAGCGCGTTCAGCGATGAGCGCGACAGCGAGCTGGTGAAACGGCTGATCGTGGAGTACGGCGTTGCCACCATTCCGCTGTCGGCGTTTTATGCGGACGGTACGGATAATAAATTGATTCGTCTCTCTTTTGCGAAAGATGAGGCGACGTTACGGGCAGGTGCCCAGGCCCTGTGTCGGGTTAAACCACGCTGAGATAAGCTCTGAGGAGTTGTAGATGAAATTACGCGCGTTAGTCGTCGGCATGGGATTGCTGTGTACCTTTTCGTCCTTCGCGGCGACCGAGCTGCGTTATGGTCTGGAAGCGGAATATCCGCCGTTTGAAAGCCGTAATGCCTCAGGCGAACTGGAAGGGTTTGACGTTGAGCTGGGGAATGCCATTTGCAAAGCGGCAGCGCTGAAGTGCAGCTGGGTGGAAACCTCGTTTGACGCGCTGATCCCGGGCCTGGTGGCGAAGAAATTCGACGCCATTAATTCGGCGATGAATATCACCGAGCAGCGCCGCAAGAGCATTGATTTTACCCAGCCGATTTACCGCATTCCGTCGCAGCTGGTCGGCAAGGCCGGTACGGCGGTAGAAGCGACCCCAGAAGGGCTGAAGGGGAAAACCATTGGCGTGCTGCAGGGCTCAATTCAGGAAACCTATGCGAAAGAGCACTGGGAAAAGCAGGGTGTCACCGTGGTGTCTTATAAAGATCAGAATATGGCCTGGGGCGACCTGCTTAATGGCCGTATCGACGCCTCGCTGGTGATGTCCGCGGCCGGGCAGGCAGGTTTCCTCAGCAAGCCGCAGGGGAAAGGGTTTGGCTTCATCGGCAAACCGGTGTCTGACGACACTATCCTCGGGAGTGGGATCGGTTTTGGGTTGCGTAAAGGTGACGAGGCCACCAAAAAGCAGCTTGATGCCGCGATTGATAAAGTGCGTGCCGACGGCACGATCGCTAAACTCGCTGATAAGTACTTTCCGGGTATCGATGTCAGCGTAAAATAACCGCCTCATTTGCCCCGGCGATCGATGTCGCGTCGGGGCATTTTTCTACACATTTTCCAGGCTTTCTTTACACCACTTTCGGGCCGTTCTGGTCGACAGAAAATATTTCTCACTTTGTTCATATAATCACCGGCCAACAATTGGATTCTTAACCATTTTTGTTTAGGCTGTGCGTTCTTTCTTGCCGTCATTTCGCCGAGCGCGAAACACATTCACACGACCATAAGGACGTTTTTCCAGGCATGAATCGCAGACGTTTTCTAAAAGGCTCGCTGGCAGTGGCAGCCCTGAGCGGCACCTCTGGCCTTGCTTCCCTGTTTTCCAAAGCGGCATACGCTGCTGACTCTGACATCGCTGACGGTCAGAGCCGTCGTTTTGACTTCTCCGTACTGCAATCCATGGCGCATGACCTGGCGAAAACCCCGTGGGGTGGTGCGCCACGTCCGCTGCCGGACACGCTGGCCACCATGACGCCGCAGGCGTACAACGCCATCCGTTACGATGAGAAGCAGTCTCTGTGGAACAACATTGAAGGGCGTCAGCTGGACGTGCAGTTCTTCCATATGGGAATGGGGTTCCGCCGCCGCGTGCGGATGTTCTCGCTGGACCAGTCTACCTCTATGGCGCGTGAGATCCACTTCCGACCGGAGTTGTTCAGCTACGGTGAAACCGGTGTGGATACCAAACAGCTGGAAGGGCAAAGCGATCTTGGCTTTGCAGGCTTCCGCGCCTTTAAGGCGCCGGAACTGGCGCGTCGCGATATCGTCTCTTTCCTCGGCGCAAGCTATTTCCGTGCGGTTGATGATACCTACCAGTACGGCCTTTCCGCGCGCGGTCTGGCGGTAGACACCTTTACTGACACGCCGGAAGAGTTCCCGGACTTCACCTCTTTCTGGTTTGAAACCGTTAAGCCAGGTGACACCACGTTTACCGTCTATACGCTGCTGGACAGCCCGAGCATCACCGGTGCCTATAAGTTCGTGATCCACTGCGAGAAGAGCCAGGTGATCATGGAGGTGGAAAACCACCTCTATGCGCGTAAAGACATTAAACAGCTCGGCATCGCGCCGATGACCAGTATGTTCAGCTGCGGCAATAACGAACGACGCATGTGCGACACCATTCACCCACAAATCCATGACTCAGACCGTCTGGCGATGTGGCGCGGCAACGGAGAGTGGATCTGCCGTCCGCTGAACAACCCGCAGAAGCTGCAGTTCAACGCCTATATGGACAAAAACCCTAAAGGGTTTGGTCTGCTGCAGCTGGATCGTGATTTCTCGCACTATCAGGACGTGATGGGCTGGTATAACAAGCGTCCAAGCCTGTGGGTAGAACCGCGCAACGACTGGGGTAAAGGCTCGGTTGGTCTGATGGAGATCCCGACCACCGGTGAAACGCTGGATAACGTGGTCTGCTTCTGGCAGCCGGAGAAAACGGTGAAAGCGGGCGACGAGCTGGACTTTAAATATCGCCTGTACTGGAGCGCAATGCCGCCGGTGCGTTCCCCGCTGGCTAATGTTTTCGCCACCCGCACTGGCATGGGCGGTTTCCCGGAAGGCTGGGCGCCAGGTGAAAATTACCCGAAAGTGTGGGCGCGCCGCTTTGCTATCGACTTTGTCGGTGGCGACCTGAAGGCCGCTGCGCCAAAAGGCATCGAGCCGGTGATTACTCTCTCCAGCGGTGAAGCGAAGCAGGTTGAGATCCTGTACGTAGAACCGTTTGACGGTTATCGCATTCTGTTTGACTGGTACCCAACCTCGGATTCGACCGAGCCGGTAGATATGCGCCTGTTCCTGCGCTGTCAGGGGGATACCATCAGTGAAACCTGGCTGTATCAGTATTTCCCGCCAGCGCCGGATAAACGTCACTACGTTGATGACCGGATAATGCGTTAATCCTTGTGGGATTGTGCCGGGTGGCGCTAACGCTTACCCGGCCTACAAATGCGTCCAGAGTAGGCCGGGTAAGGCGCAGCCGCCACCCGGCAATTGAGGGGCACCATGTCTGCAGAAATTATCCCCGTTACCCAGAATATCGAGCTTCGCGCCGTCGAAGAGCGCTATACCGCCGATCTCCATCACCTCGTCGTCAAAAACAAAACCTGGCTGCAAACCGCCTTTGACTGGGCGCAGCACGTGGGCGCCGAAGAGGATACCCGCCGCAATGTGCTAAGTAACCAGATGCTGCACCAGCGCGGCTACGCCAAAATGTTTTTGATCTTCCGGGATGATGCGCTGGTCGGCGTGCTGTCGTTTAATTCGATAGAGCCTGCCAACAAAGCGGGTTATATCGGTTACTGGCTGGACGAGGCGCATCAGGGGAAGGGGATCCTCTCTCAGTCATTGCAGGCGTTTATGCGCTATTACGCTGAGCGCGGCGAGATCCGCCGTTTTGTGATTAAGTGCCGGGTGGCGAATCAGAGCAGCAACAACGTTGCCCGGCGCAACGGTTTTACGCTGGAAGGGTGCCTGCGGGAAGCGGAATACCTGAATGGCCACTTTGACGATGTGAACATCTACGGGAAGATTTTTACCCTATAACGCCCCCAGCAGCGGTGTGCGGGTGATACGCTGGTCGCCGTTAATCACCTTTTCGCCACGCAGGTGAATGCTCTCACCCGAAAAGGCTTCAATGACCGCATCGTCGGTGATTTCAACCCGATGCTCGATCAACACATCGCCGCTGATCCGGGCGCGTCCCTGAATCACCACTTTATCGTCAAGCATGATCGGCCCCCCGCGCAGCCATGCCTGACCGCCGATCAGGACGTGGTGCTTAATGACGCAGTTGCCTTCCACGACGGCATTTTCCGCCACCTGTGAACTGTAGCGCACGGTGGGGATGGCGTCGTCGTCGAAACCGGCAATCAGACGGGCGTTACCGTATACCTTTGCGCAGTCGCACACCCAGACGTTATTGAGATCGTTCCCTTCGAGGATCGCACTGTCGAATACCTCAGCGCGGTGTTCAATAAACGCATTGTCCACCATCGCTTCGCCGTAGATCTGTGCCTGATGCACAACGCGCGACCGGCTTACCGTCGCTTTGTCATAGATTTGCAGGATCTGGTCGTGGTCCGGCGTCAGTCCTTTGGCGGCGATGATGACGCTGTTATGCAGGATGCGCGCGTCGCCGAAGATGTGGCACTCGCCCCGCACGCAGGAGTGCTGAATGGTGACGTTGTCACTTATCCGCGCGCCGTGACTGACTTCGGCGCTGTCCAGCCAGCAGTGACCGCTGATGCGGGCGTCATGGCTGACGGTACAGGGCAGGGTCAGGCGCGCGTGATCCGACACGGTAGCACCGGCGAACACCACGCTGTTCTCGTCATAGATCCAGCAATCCCCATTCTGTGACAGGGCGCGCGCGTCATCAACCCAGCCACCTTTCGTACCGGCCGTGACATCGTTAAAATCTGCCGTGGCGATGATCTGCCGTAAGGTTGTCGTGTGGGTTGTTTCGCCGTTTTTCCATTGCCAGAGGCGGGTTTCATCGCTGAGCCGATACTTTTTCATCGTGTGATCCCTGATAAGCGTCTTCACTAAACGTAGCAAACTTTTGGTTTTTCGTTGTGCTGGCATCCGTTGCGGAAACCCCTTAAAATGGCATTTAAAATACATTTTAAAAATTAAAATTAATGGATAAACTCAATCCCCCACAGAAAGTGCTTAACTTGCCCGCTGGGTATTTTGGCATGGTGCTTGGCATCATTGGCATGGGTTTCGCCTGGCGATACGCCAGCACGCTCTGGCCGGTGACACGGTGGCCGGGTGATGCGCTGGTGGCCCTTGCCGTTACGTGCTGGTTTTTGCTGACGGTGGCCTTTATCATCCGCGCGATCCGTTTCCCGCGCAGCGTGCTGGCAGAGATGAGGCATCCGGTGATGAGTAGCTTTGTCAGCCTTTTTCCGGCGACGACGATGCTGGTCGCCATCGGTTTTGTGCCCTGGTGCCGCCCGATTTCAGTCGTGCTTTTTGGCGTGGGGGTGGTGACACAGCTGTCTTATTCCGCCTGGCAAAGCGCGGGACTCTGGCGCGGCAACCATCCGCAAGAAGCCACGACGCCGGGTTTATATCTGCCAACCGTGGCGAATAATTTTATTAGCGCCATGGCGTGCGGCGCCCTGGGGTTTAACGACGCCGGTTTCGTGTTCCTGGGGGCGGGTGTCTTCTCCTGGCTCAGCCTGGAGCCGGTTATTCTTCAGCGCCTTCGCAGTGCCGGAGAACTTCCGACCGCGCAGCGCACCTCTTTGGGGATTCAGCTTGCGCCCGCGCTGGTGGCCTGTAGCACCTGGTTTAGCGTTAACGGCGGCGAAGCCGACACCTTTGCCAAAATGTTGTTCGGTTATGGCCTGTTGCAACTGCTGTTTATGCTGCGTCTGTTGCCCTGGTACGTATCCCAGCCGTTTAATGCTTCTTTCTGGAGTTTCTCCTTTGGTATCTCCGCGCTGGCAACCACCGGGCTGCATCTGGGGCACAGCAGCCCGTCGGGCTTTTTCCACGTGATTGCCGTACCGCTTTTTATCTTCACCAACGTCATCATTGGGATCCTGTTGGTCCGTACTTTTATTCTGCTGCTTCAGGGCAAACTTCTGCTGCGCACTGAAAAAGCACTGCTTATGCAATCTAAGGAAAAATAATGTCCGTCGATGAAAATTACTTCACAGAGAAATATGGTTTAACCCGTACACACTCAGAGGTGGTGTACAGCGCGGGGATCGTGAAACCGGGTAAAACCCTGGATCTGGGCTGTGGCAATGGCCGTAACAGCCTTTATCTGGC
Organism: Enterobacter sp. ZOR0014; assembly: GCF_000798855.1. NCBI lineage: Bacteria > Pseudomonadati > Pseudomonadota > Gammaproteobacteria > Enterobacterales > Enterobacteriaceae > Enterobacter > Enterobacter sp. ZOR0014. The sequence continues at coordinate 22,835 of NZ_JTLF01000048.1, forward strand.
GGCCAACGGGTACGAGGTCACTGCCTGGGATAAAAATCCGATGAGCATCGATAATATCGAGCGCATCAAAGCGGCAGAAGGCATTGAGAATCTTCACTCGGCCATCAAGGATCTCAACAACCTGAGCATTGACGGCGAGTATGACTTTATTCTGTCTACCGTGGTGCTGATGTTCCTGGAGGCAAAAACCATTCCGGGTCTTATCGCCAGTATGCAGCGTTGCACCAAACCTGGCGGTTATAACCTGATCGTTGCTGCGATGGACACGGCGGATTATCCGTGCACCGTCGGCTTCCCGTTTGCGTTTAAAAGCGGTGAACTGAGCAACTACTATGAAGGCTGGGAGTTGCTCAAATACAACGAAGAGGTTGGCGAACTGCACCGCACCGATGAACACGGCAACCGCATCAAGCTGCGCTTTGCTACGATGCTGGCGCGCAAGCCTGCTTAACGCGCGGCCAGCAGGCAGAGTTGCAGGGCAGTGTGGTAAGACGCCTCGAACGACGACAGCGGCAAGAATTCAAACTTCGAATGGAAGTTATGCGCGCCGGTGAAGAAGTTCGGGGTGAGCAACCCTTTTGCCGAGAGCGCTGCGCCGTCTGTACCGCCGCGCATCGGCGTCGGTTTTGGGGTGATACCCAGTGATTCCATCGCCGCAAACATCAGATCGATGGCACGCCTGTCTTCGCCAATTGCATTGCTGATATTGCTGTAAGTCTCTTCAATGTGATAGTCCACTTTTGCCGTCGGATACCGGGCGGCGATCCGGGCGGCGACATCAGCAATCTGCTGCTTGCGGGAAGCAAAGTTGTCCTTGTCAAAGTCCCGAATATTGGCCTTCAGAACGGCCTCGTTCTGCCCGGCCTGAATGCCGTTAAACCAGATGTAGCCTTCACGGCCCTCCGTGCACTCTGGCGTTTGCTGGCGGTCAAACTGGCTGATAAAGTCGGTCGCCATTAATAACGGGTTTACCAGCACCCCTTTAGCAGACATCGGGTGCGCCGTTACGCCGGTAAAGCGGATCTCAGCGGCTGCCGCATTAAAATTCTCATAGACAATCTCCCCCAGCTCGCAGCAGTCGATGGTCCAGGCAAAGTCGACGTCAAAGCGTTTCAGATCTAACGCTTTTGCCCCCTTAAGGCCAGTCTCTTCGTCGGGTACAAACGCGACCACAATGTCGCCATGTTTATGCTCAGAGGTCAGGTTTTCCAGCACGGTCATGACCACGGTCACCGCTGCTTTATTATCTGCGCCTAATACGCTGGTACCGTCGCTGAAAATAATCTCTTCATTCGGGTAAGACAGAATTTCCGGATGCTCACTTACCCGTAGCCAGATCCCTTTCTCTTTATTCAGACAGAGATCTTCACCGGTAAACGTTAATATTTGTGGATGAATATCTGGCGATAATCCCACGTCCACGGTATCAATGTGAGTAATAAATCCAATGCGCGGTCCGCCGGGTACATTACCTTTTTTAACCGCCGTTACCGTGGCGAATTCGTCGATCACAATGTCATCTAAACCCAGCTGTGCCAGCTCCTGCGCCAGTTCTCGTGCCATCTCGTGCTGCCCCGGTGTTGAGGGTAAGGTTTTGACGCTGGGATCGCTCTGACTGGTGATGGCGAGATAGCGGAAAAAGCGATGTGTTAATTGTCTGGAAAGCGGCGTGCCCATAGTGTTTTCTTCCTTATTTATTTTTCGGGTGTTTGCCACATCACTTTAATGTTATTTATGAAATGGCAAAAGAATTAATTAGCCGTCGAATTAAAAAGACAGGAATAAATGATGACAAGCAAACGCACAACATTAATGCTGGCACTTGCTGCGCTTACGGTCAGTTCCTCCGTTGCCGCGAAAACGCTGGTGTATTGCTCCGAAGGGTCACCGGAAAATTTTAATCCTCAGTTATATACCTCAGGCACCAGCGTGGATGCCAGCGCCGTACCGGTCTATAACCGACTGGTCGATTTCAAACCCGGCACCACAGAACTGGTGCCGAGCCTGGCAGAGCGCTGGGAGGTGAGCGATGACGGTAAGGTTTATACCTTCCATCTGCGCCAGGGCGTGAAATTTCAGAGCAATAAATCTTTCACGCCGACCCGGGACTTTAACGCCGATGACGTGATCTTCTCGTTTATGCGCCAGAAAGACGTCAATCATCCTTATCACAACGTCTCTAACGGCAGCTACTCCAACTTTGAAAGCCTGGAGTTTGGCAGCCTGATAACCGCCATTGATAAAGTCGATGACCACACCGTGCGCTTTACCCTGGCACACCCGGAAGCGCCGTTTGTCGCCGATCTGGCCTGGTATTTTGCCTCTATTCTCTCTGCCGAGTATGCCGATGCGATGCTGAAAGCAGGCACGCCGGAGAAGGTGGATATGGAGCCGATTGGCACCGGGCCGTTTAAGCTGGCGCAGTATCAAAAAGATTCCCGCATCCTGTTCACGGCGTTTGCCGACTACTGGCAGGGCAAATCAAAGCTGGACCGGCTGGTGTTTACCATCACGCCGGATGCCTCCGTACGTTTTGCCAAAATTGAAAAGAACGAGTGTCAGGTAATGCCGTTCCCGAACCCGGCGGACCTGCCGCGCATGAAAGCCAATAAAAATATTAACCTGATGAGCAAAGCCGGGTTGAATACCGGTTTCCTGGCGTTTAATACGCAAAAACCGCCGCTGGATAATGTGAACGTTCGCCGGGCGCTGGCGATGGCCATCAATAAGCCCGCCATTATCGACGCGGTGTTCCACGGCACCGGAACCGTCGCGAAAAATCTGTTGCCGCCCGGCGTCTGGAGCGCCAACAGCGAGCTAAAGGATTACGCGTACGATCCTGAAAAAGCAAAAGCGTTGCTGAAAGAGGCGGGTCTTGCTAACGGCGTGAGCATTGACCTGTGGGCGATGCCGGTGCAGCGGCCCTATAACCCGAATGCGAAACGTATGGCCGAGATGATTCAGGCTGACTGGGCGAAAATCGGCGTACAAACCCACATTGTCACTTACGAATGGGGAGAATACCTCAAGCGGGTGAAGGGCGGGGAGCATCAGGCTGCGCTGATGGGCTGGACGACCGCAACGGGCGATCCTGACAACTTCTTTGGTCCGCTGTTTACCTGTACGTCGGCAAATGGCGGCTCCAATTCGGCGAAATGGTGCTATAAACCGTTTGATAACCTCATCGCCGAAGCAAAATCGATAACCGATCACGATAAACGTGTGGCGCTGTATCAAGAGGCCCAGCAGATGATGCATGACCAGATGCCGGCGGTCATGATTGCCCACTCAACGATTTTCGAGCCGGTGCGCAAGGAGGTGAAAGGCTACGAAATCGATCCGTTTGGCAAACATATCTTCTGGCAGGTGGATATCAATCCGTAATTTTTCGCTGCCCGGTATGAAGCCGGGCCTTCTTTTTGCAATTTGTGCTACTTACATCATTTTTTGTCACAACAAACCCGCCTGACTTTTGCTATAACTTCAAATGCATACTTGCAGATAACATGGAAAACTATCATGCGTACTCAAACTTTTTTTAAAGTTGCAGTGCTTACTGGTTTATTGGCCCTGGCAGGCTGTTCTTCAAAAGTCGCCGCCCCCGAACAATATTCAGGCTTTTTAAAAGATTACTCCGGCTTGCAACAGACGACATCTGCGACGGGCAAACCGACGCTGCGCTGGGTCGATCCTAATTATAACGAAGCGAATTACGACAGTATTATCTGGACGCCGATTACCTATTACCCTACGCCTAAACCGACCACTCAGATTGGGCAGAAAACCCTTGATGAGCTGTTGAACTACACCAATACCAAAATGAAAACGGCTATTGGTACTCGTAAGCCTATAGTGGCGACACCAGGTAAACATAGCCTGATTTTCCGGGGTGCCATTACAGGGGTGAGTTCGCATAAAGAAGGCCTGCAGTTCTACGAAGTGGTGCCTGTCGCGCTGGTGGTGGCGGGGACGCAGATGGCAACCGGCCATCGCACCATGGATACCCATCTCTTCTTTGAAGGTGAGCTGATCGACGCAGCCACCAACAAACCGGTGATGAAGGTGGTTCGTAAGGGCGAAGGTAAAGAGCTGAGCAACGAAAGTACGCCAATGACCTTTGCGACGCTGAAGCAGGTTGTGGATGATATGGCGACAGATGCCACCATGTTTGATGTGCATAAAACAGCAAAATAAATTATGCACGGCCTGCAGATTGCAGGCCGTTTTTTTACGCCGTCCGTAAACGCCTGAACCAGGTTTCGGGTTTAGTGAACATCACCATATTCCCACCCAGAATCAGCAGTAAACCGACGATCCCGTTGAGATGCCAGACGTAGCCTTCATACACCGTTGAGATGGAGAGCGCCACCAGCGGGAAGAGTAGCGTGCTGTACGCCGCTTTCCCGGGGCCAATACGCCCGACCAGCGTGAAGTAAGCGCCGAAAGCAATCACCGAACCAAACAGAGCCAGATAGAGCAGTGCGCCGATGTAGGTTACCGTCCATTCCGGGGTAAAGCTGTCCCCTCTGAAGAGGGCAATGCAGCCCATCACCAGCGTACCGTAAAGCATCGCCCAGGCGTTGGTGGTCATGGTTTCCAGGCCTCTGCGCTGATGGCGCATGCTGATCATGTTGCCCAGCGAGAAACCATAGGTTCCAAGCGCAGAAAGCCCAATGCCCGTCAGAAGCGATACGCTCCAGCCGCTGGCAAGCAGATCGTCCCAGAAAAGGGTAATAATCCCGACCAGACCCAATGCCGCCGCCGTCCAGAAACGCGCGGGCGGGCGCTGCCCAAAGAAAATAAAGCTATGAATGGCGTTATAGAGCACCGCCATGGAGAAGATG
>NZ_JTLF01000240.1:0-22444 GCF_000798855.1 Enterobacter sp. ZOR0014
TATAAATAAAAAACCCCTTCAGTATAATCATAAAAAACCGCTCACTACAGAATTATCTCAAAACCACCCACCCTCTATTCACCATATTTATCCGGCAACATATCAGGTGTACATTACCGTTTACCCAATCCACCGAGATAAGGATCCATAATTACCTTTAAGTAAGTACCCCATAACGTTACTGCATTCAGATTTAATGTTCTCATTTATCGCCTTTAACGCACAGTTAAAAGGCAGCCGTGTTATGCAATGGATTCATGATAAACAAATGGCAAATAGATATGGAAAGATCGCTTCGCTTCAATACGTTATTCTTTTATCGCACCCCAGGATTATTGTTACTGTTATTACTCTTTCCTGTTCTGGTTCAGGCAACGGAATCCGTTTATGAACAACAGATTCAACAGGCGCGTAACGGTAATTACACGCCGTTTCTTGATTATCTGCAGCATTATCAGCAACAGCACGCCCTGACGCCTGAACAGGTCGCAGACTGGTTACAGGTGGCATCCTGGGCAGGTCATGATGATGAGGTGATTGAGGTCTGGCAGCGTTATGGCATTTATATGCCGCTGCCCGCTCGCGGCATTGCTGCCGTTGCCCAGGCCAGGAGAAATCAAAAAGCGTGGCAGCCAGCCTTATCGCTCTGGAAAGAGGCGTGCAGCCTTGCGCCGAATAACGATGATTATCGTATCGGCTATATCAAAACCCTGGCCGATGCCCGCATGGATGCACTCGCGCTGCAGGAAGCCCGGCAGCTGGTCACCCAAAACCCCACTCAGGCGCATCTTCAGACGCTCTCGTATGTCTGGTTACGCCAGGGAAAAAGCTGGGATCGGCTTCTGGCGGACACGCGCGCACTGGCTACCGCGCCAGAGAATAATGTCCTGCTCAGCGAGCTTGTCGACGCCCTGACGGATAACCGCGTGAATACCCCCGCGCTCGTACTTTCACAGCGGGTGCCGCTGTCCCCGGCGGAGCGTCGCCGTCTTGAGCGTAACGCCGCCGCCGAAAGGGTTCGCCTTGCCGATGTGCCAGGCAGAACAGAAAAGGAGCGCCTGCAGCTTGCGCAATCTGCGCTGAATCGTTACGACGTTCTGCTTTCTCGCTGGAAAAGCGAGCCGCAGGCGGCGGAAGATGTCATCCTTGCGCGTATAGACCGGCTCGGCGCGCTGTACGCCCATGCTGATTATCCGCGGGTCATCAGCGAGTATCAGGATCTTACGGCAGCGCAGCACCCGGTGCCGGACTGGGCAATCGGCTGGGTTATCTCCGCGTATCTGCAGGAGAAAAACGCCGATGCCGCCTTCTCGCTTCTGCAACGCTATCCGCAATACGCCGCCGATCCGCAGGACGAAGAGCACGCACTTTTCTACGCCTGGCTGGATACCGGGCAGTATCGGGCCGCCCGCCAGTATGTAGAGCGCCAGACCCGTAACGTCCCCTGGACCCGCTACGATTTCGGTTCCCCTACCCCTCAGCCGAACGATCGATGGCTCACCGGGCAGTCTCTCCGTTTTAACTATCTGCTGGCGACCCACGCCCTGCCGGAAGCCGAAAAGCTGTCTCAGCGTCTGGCGACAACGGCGCCGGGCAACCAGGGATTGCAGATTGACTACGCCACTTTGCTACAGGCGCGGGGCCTGCCGCGTGCGGCCGAGCAGAAGCTGAAAATGGCGGAGGCGCTGGAGCCATCAAATCTGGAGCTTGAGCAACAGCAGGCTTACGTCGCCATGGATCTACAGGAGTGGCAAGAGATGGATTTACTGGCCGACGACGTGCTTTCTCGCGCACCGGTCGATCGCAGTGCCCGTCGTCTGGACAGGCTCAGAACGGTTCATCATATGTCCGAGCTGCGCCTCAATGCGAGCAAGGGCTTGCACTCCGATAACCCCGTCAGCGGTACGCACGACCTGAACTGGGACGCCACGCTCTATGGCCCGCCAGTTGCGGATAACTGGCGGCTGTTTGCCGGCACCCGCTATGCAGAGGGTAATTTCGATGAAGGCAAAGGCACCAGCCGCCACCTCCTGGGTGGCGTGGAATGGCGGCCTCGTGACCTCCAGCTCGAAGCCGAGCTTTCCAGTAACCGCTATCACGGCGCGAACAAGCCGGGGGCTCGCCTTTCCACAACTTACTTTCTCACCGATAACTGGCAGCTCAGCGGCAGCCTTGAACGCGTAGCTCGCACCACGCCCTTACGGGCATTACGCAACGGGATTAGCGCCAACCGGGGGGAAGGCGGCGTGCGCTGGTATCAAAACGAGCGACGTGAGTATCAGTTTAGCGTCGCCGTCAGCCGCTTCTCAGACCACAACCGCCGTCAGGAATACACCCTTACGGGTAAGGAGCGTCTCTGGCAAACCCCGTCCCTGACGCTGGATCTCGAACCGGGGATCGCCGCCAGTAAAAACAGCCTGCGGGACACGCTCTATTACAACCCGGCGCGGGATCTGTCCGTAACGGCCGCTCTGTCCGTCGATCATGAGATGTATCGCCATTACGACACCCTCTGGAGCCAGCAGTTCGTGGCAGGCGGCGGCAGCTACTGGCAGAAAAACCAGTCCGCCGGGGCCATCACCCTGCTGGGCTACGGACAACGCATCCAGTGGAACAACGTCATCGATACCGGCGTGATGCTGAACTGGGATAAACGCCCTTACGACGGCAAGCGCGAGAGCAATCTCTCCGTCACGTTTGATGCGACTTTACGCTTTTAAGGATGAATATGCTGAACATACGTTTTTCCGTGAGTGTGATACTCATTGGCTGGTTCTGCCTCAGCGCGAGCATTTGCGCCCAGGCACTCCCGTTTATTGCCCCCAAAGAGAGACCCCAGCTGGAGGCGAGCAAGCCCTGGCCAACGAATCGATTTCTGGTGCTGGCCTACCACGACGTTGAAGATGATGCCGCCGATCAGCGCTACCTCTCCGTTCGCACCAGCGCGTTAAACGAGCAAATAAGCTGGCTTTTGCATAACGGCTATCACGCCATCAGCGTGCAGGACATTCTGGATGCCCATGACGGAAAAAAAACGCTGCCGCCGAAAGCCGTTTTGCTCAGTTTTGACGACGGCTACAGCAGCTTTTATACCCGCGTCTGGCCACTGCTTCAGGCCTGGAACGTCCCTGCCCTGTGGGCACCGGTAGGCAGTTGGGTGGACACGCCAGCAAATCAAAAGGTCAATTTTGGTGGTCTGATGACGCCCCGCGATCGCTTCGCAACGTGGGACATGGTGCGCGAGCTCAGCCAGTCTCCGCTGATTGAGATCGGCTCACATACCTGGGCCTCCCATTACGGTATCGTGGCTAACCCTCAGGGAAGCCGCGAGCCTGCCATCGCCAATCGCTTTTACGATAAGGCGACGGGCCGCTATGAAACCGATCGGCAGTTCAGCCAGCGGATCGGCGACGACGTGCATAAAGTGACCGAGAAAATCACGCAGGTGACGGGCAAAGCACCGCGCGCCTGGGTCTGGCCTTACGGTGCCGCCAACGGTACGTCGCTCGCCATCGCCAGACAACAGGGTTACCAGCTGGCCTTTACGCTGGAAGACGGTCTGGGGGACGTAAATGACCCTGGCAACATTCCCCGTCTGCTGATCGCCGGTAATCCTTCGCTAAAAACCTTTGCCAGTACGGTCAGCCAGATCCAGGAACACGATCCCGTTCGCGTCATGCACGTCGACCTCGACTACGTTTACGATCCCGATCCGGCCCAGCAAACCCAAAATATCAACAGGCTGATCCAGCGAGTTTACGACATGAAAATCAGCCATGTTTTCCTGCAGGCGTTTGCCGATCCGCAGGGCGATGGCCGGATCAAAGCGCTCTATTTTCCCAACCGTCGGCTTCCGGTCCGCGCCGATCTGTTCAATTTTGTCTCCTGGCAGCTCCAGACCCGTGCGGGTGTGAAAGTCTTCGCGTGGATGCCGGTGCTCTCGTTCGATCTCGATCCCTCCCTGCCGCGCGTGCAGCGTCGGGATCGTCAAACGGGCCAGCTGCACGAGGCCACTGAACCTTATATCCGGCTCTCCCCGTGGAATCCGCAGGTTCGCCAGCAGGTGACGGACATCTATGAAGATCTGGCCCGCTATAGCACCTTCAATGGGATTTTGTTCCATGACGATGCGGTGCTGACGGACGTTGACGATGCCGGACAAGACGCCGCTCAGGACACAACGCGTCAGAAAAGCCGTCTGCTGATGGGCTTTACCCGGGCGCTGGGCCAGGCGGTGAAGCACATCCGGGGACCGCAGATCAAAACCGCACGCAATATGTTCGTCTTACCCATCCTTGAGCCTGAAAGCGAAGCCTGGTTTGCACAGAATTTTGATGATTTTCTGGCGGCCTATGACTGGACGGTGCCGATGGCCATGCCGCTGATGGAGTCCGTTCCGGCGAACGAAAGCGACGCCTGGCTAACGCGTCTGGTTAACGTGGTCGCCGCACGGCCCGGCGCGCTCGATAAAACCATTTTCGAACTGCAGGCCAGAGACTGGGAGCAAAAAACGCAGCGTGCCGTTTCCGATAAACAGCTTGTCCAGTGGATGCGCGTTCTCCAGCTGAACGGCGTCAAAAACTACGGCTACTACCCCGACGATTTCATCAACAACCAGCCTGATATCTCCCGCATCAGGCCTGAATTTTCTTCCTACTGGTACCCTGACAATGACTGATCGCATCATCGCTTTTTCTATTTTGTGTCTGGTATTCGGGTTGCCTTTAGGCGTGGCCGCCCTTTTTACCGGCGAACTGATTCTGGATTTTGTGTTCTTCTGGCCGCTGTTCATGTCCGTGCTCTGGGTCACCGGCGGACTCTATTTCTGGTTTCAGCTTGAACGCCACTGGTCGTGGGATAAAGAGACCCCACCACCCTCGCTCGCTGGCGAGCCGCTTATTTCCATTCTGATCCCCTGTTTCAATGAGGAAAGGAACGCCAGAGAGACCATCAGCGCCGCGCTGGATCAGCGGTATAAGAATATAGAGGTTATCGCCATTAACGATGGCTCTTCTGATAACACGGCGGACGTGCTGCAGCAGCTGGCGCAGGAGCAGCCGCGCCTGCGGGTAATTAACCTCGCGGAGAACCAGGGAAAAGCCGTCGCGCTAAAAGCGGGTGCCGCGGCAGCCCGGGGCGATCTGTTGGTCTGCATTGATGGCGACGCCCTGCTCGACCGCGACACTGCGGTTTATCTGGTAGCCCCGCTGATTCAGTATCCTCACGTCGGCGCGGTCACCGGCAATCCGCGCATTCGCACGCGATCCTCGCTGATTGGGCGCATTCAGGTGGGCGAGTTCTCGTCCATTATTGGCCTTATCAAACGCACGCAGCGGATCTATGGCCGAGTCTTTACCGTGTCCGGCGTCATCGCCGCCTTTCGCCGCCAGGCGCTGGCGGACGTCGGGTACTGGAGCCCGGATATGATCACGGAAGACATCGACATAAGCTGGAAGCTTCAGCTGCGCCACTGGGATATCTTTTTCGAGCCGCGGGCGCTGTGCTGGATCCTGATGCCGGAGACGCTCAAAGGCCTGTGGAAACAGCGCCTGCGCTGGGCTCAGGGCGGCGCGGAGGTGTTTCTGGTCAACCTTCGCAAGGTTGTGCGCTGGGAACATCATCGCATGTGGCCCCTGTTTCTGGAGTACGCGCTGTCCACGCTGTGGGCGTTCGCTTACGCGATGACGGTACTGCTGTTCATTATCAGCCAGGTCGCGCCGATTCCCGCTAGGCTGACCGTTGAGACCCTGTTCCCACCCGCGTTCACCGGTCTGCTGTTGGGCGTCATGTGCCTGCTGCAGTTCCTGGTCAGTTTGTTCATCGAGCGGCGATACGAGCGGAAGGTGGCAAGCTCGCTTTTCTGGGTGATTTGGTTCCCGATGGTGTACTGGATGATTGGCCTGTTCACTACCCTCGTCGCGTTTCCGAAAGTCATGCTTAAACGTCAGCGTGCCCGCGCGCGCTGGATCAGTCCGGACCGGGGAAAAGGAAGCATTCAATGAACGAAAATACCTTAATTTTGACTGAACATCGGCTGTTACCACGTCTTTTCGATGCCGCGTTAACTCTGGTGGCGTGGGGAGGATTTCTGTTTTTCCTGTATGCCAGGCTGTGGATGCAGTTAACCGAAGAGAGTGAACACCGGTGGAGCGTCATTATTGCCTCCTTTAATACGGTGTTGATCTATTTGCTGTTCGCCGCGCTTAACGGATGGCTGCTGATTTTGTGGTATCAGTACAACCGCCGCCGCACGCATGTGAGGCGTCGTCAGCCGGGCTATTTTCACCAGGAGGAGCTGGCCCGCAGCTTTAATGTCTCACCACAGATCATCTCCGAGATGAGCCAGTACAACCTGCTGACGGTCTATCACGATCGGATTGGCCGTATTATTGATCTAAAGATCAGTCAACAGGACGAGGAAGAAGAGTGAAGAAACGTCCCCGCAGAATGGTCTGCGGGGAGCTATTTCGAGCGGTTCTGAGTTACTTATCCTTCACCACAATCAGCGGTTCAATATCGCTCTCTTTCTTCACCACCAGCGAGTCATCTCCGCGCAGACAGGTGCCGCCGTAGTTCCCGCCGACGGTAAAGGTGCAGACCTGAATGTACTTGCCGTCAACGTTTGGCAGGCACCACAGCTGCTGGTAAATGTTTTTGCGATCGATAAACTTGCCGCTGGATTTATCCAGCAGTTCGTCCTGGGCACTAATGAGATCGATATTGCTGCCGCAGCGTCCGGCAATCGGCTTGACGGCATAACCGGTCTGTTTCAGCAGGTCGTTAACCTCAAAATCGGTGTCGAGCAGGTAACGGTGGTTCGGGAAAAGCTGCCACAGTACCGGCAGAATGGCTTTGTTGCCCGGTATCACCGTCCACAGCGGCTCAAAGACCAGCACTTCCGGACGCAGCAGGACGTCGATCAGGCGCACTTCACCCTCGGGATGTCCGGTCCGAATCGGCACGGCGGCATATTCGGTTTCGCTGACCTCGCGGATTTGCTCTATCGCCGTTTCCCACGCCCAGGTTTTCCACACGCAGTTGACGTGGCGACCTTCGTCGTCAATCAGCTGCCCGGCAGCATCCCAGCTCAGCGCCCCCAGCCCGTGCAGAATTTTGGTTTCAAACCCGGCCTGCAGCAGTGAACGCTGAATAAAGAGCGCGTGATAATCCTCTTCGACATCGTTGTCCTGCATGATGTGCACGAACGGACGCGCGTGGCTGTGTTTCCACGCGCCGGTCAGCTCTTCCAGCAACCCTTCTGCCGGGTTATGACCGTGGCCGCGATAACCGTTTTTCACCCACTCTTCGAGAATCAACCCGCCCTCGGTATGGCAGGACGCGGAGTCGGCATTGTACTCGTAGACCTTAATCCCGCGCTCATCCATGCAAAAATCCATACGGCCGGTGATCATATGGTGACGACGCCACTGCCAGGAGAGGCGCAGGCGCGGCCAGAGGATTTTTGGAATGTCGAAAAGCGCCAGCAAATTGTCATCTTTCAGCACCTTGTCCGTCGCGTGCAGGTACATCAGGTGCAGTTCGTTGGTGGCCTTGATCAGCTCCTGCTCGGCGCTTTCGGTGATGGTGAAGTACTGGCAGGGATCTTTATTGATCACATGACCGTTCGCGCGGATATACGCCTGCTGCAGCGCGTCATTTTCGTTGAGCCATTTTCCGTCGAACTGACGTTTGTTTTTCAGCCGCGCACCGCGAATTTTCAGCAGTTCGCCGTCGATTTCCGGCTGGGGAATGCTGTGTTCCGTGTCGTCGGTCTGGATCATCCAGCCGAGAATTTCCGTGTCGCTGAAGGTGTCATGGATTGTGTAACATCCGTTCTCCACGCTCAGCCGCAGCTCGCGCGTCCACTGCTGCCCGAGCGGCAGCGGGGAGTGCAGGACGTTCTGCTCTGCAATGCGCACCTTGTCGTCCAGAAGCTGGGTGATTACCGCCACGTGGCCGGTCTCATGAAACTCTCCACCCTTTTGCCAGATCAGCAGCGCCCCGGCGCGCGGCGCGCGCTTCGAGCCGTTGGCAAACGCCTGAAGGGGCAAAATGTTATCGTTCACCACCTGACGCAAAAAGCGCAGGGAGAAGATCTCCCACGCCATGCCGACGTCGGTAAACACGAAACCATAGTTGAGGAACAGGAAACGGCGGGCAAACTCAACACACTGCCATTTGTGGCCCATGTATTCGTTGCCGATATAACTGCGAAAATCCGCATCTTCCGGGTATTTTCGCGGGTCCAGACTGCTGTAATTTGAAGAGTAAATCGCCACGCCACCCGGCGCATAGCCTAACAACGTCCCGAATGGCGCATCACTGCTTAACTTTCCTTTACGCATGTATCCAACCTAAAACAGGCAGGCGGCAATTTTTTGAAGGGTTGTCGTCGTCTGCACGTTGTAATTAACCTGACAGAGGTGGAATTATCATACACCTGCCCTGTCCATTACGCTCGCATCGTTAAACGGTTCCCCTGCCACCTGCTAAACTGCCTCAACACAACACCAAAGAGGCAGGCCAACATGTCAGACGAAAACACCTATCAGCCACCGAAAGTGTGGGAATGGAAAAAGAACGGCGGCGGCGCGTTCGCCAATATTAACCGCCCGATTTCGGGCGCGACGCATGAGAAAGATCTCCCCGTGGGCTCCCATCCGCTGCAACTTTATTCGCTGGGAACACCTAACGGCCAGAAAGTGACCATCATGCTTGAAGAGCTGCTGGCGCTGGGCGTGACGGGCGCGGAGTATGACGCCTGGTTGATCCGCATCGGCGAGGGCGATCAGTTCTCCAGCGGGTTCGTTGAAGTGAACCCGAACTCGAAAATACCGGCGCTGCGGGATCACTCCACGACACCACCAACGCGCGTCTTTGAATCCGGCAATATCCTGCTCTATCTGGCAGAGAAATTTGGTCACTTCCTGCCGAAAGATCCGGAGGGACGCACCGAAACGCTGAACTGGTTGTTCTGGCTGCAGGGCGCGGCGCCATTCCTGGGCGGCGGTTTTGGTCACTTCTACAACTACGCGCCAGTGAAAATTGAGTACGCGATCGATCGCTTTACCATGGAAGCCAAACGCCTGTTCGACGTGCTGGATAAACAGCTGGCGCGCGGCCGTTACGTGGCGGGCGAGGAGTACACCATCGCGGATATGGCGATCTGGCCATGGTTTGGCTGCGTGGCCCTGGGTAGCGTCTATAACGCCGCCGAGTTCCTGGATGCCGAAAAGTACACCAACGTCCAGCGTTGGGCGAAAGACGTGGCGAACCGCCATGCCGTGAAGCGTGGACGCATCGTTAACCGCACCAGCGGCGAGCTGAACGAGCAACTGCACGAACGTCACGCGGCGAGCGACTTCGATACCAACACGGAAGACAAGCGTCAGGCGTAATGCTTTGCCGGGCGGGTCACCGCCCGGCAGATGAGATCCTTGCCAGGGGCATGATTAGCCTAAAGGTTGAGCCGCAATTGCTGGCACTATCTGGCCGTTTTTCTCGCGCAGATGTGAGAAACGACGTATCAACCGACAGCAGTCACAAAGGATCTGTTATGAAACTTATTAAAACAACGCTGGTCATCAGCGCTCTCCTTTTTTCCACCTCGGGAATGGCCATCGACAAAACCGCCGCTGGCGCGGTAGCGGGCGCCGCCATTGGCGCGGCCACAGGCAAAGATCTGAAATCCACCGTCGGCGGTGCCGTTGTTGGCGCAGGTACAGGTGCCATGTTCAAAAACGGCGAAAAAGGTAAAGACGCACGTAAGGGGGGTGCCGTGGGTGCCGTCGTTGGCGCAGGAGCGGCTGCCGTGACGGGCAAGAGTGTGCTGAAAGGAGCGGCCGTGGGTGCGGGCACGGGTGCACTGATTGGCGAAGCGACCCACTGATAAGTATTGCCGGGCAGCGCTGCGTTTGCCCGGCCACAGCGTTGTTCAATAATCCCCCCCTGCCAAATCTCTCGTTTTTGCGATCCGCTTTCTGAAAATTATCTTCCCACTCAGTTATTACGATGCAAACAATTGCCTGTCGTAGCCTGAAGATTACAATGCTTTGCTTATCGTAAACTACAGGCTACAATAATGGCTAACGTTAAACACTACATTACAGCTGATGGATATGATCCTTTTGATGCATATCTGCGAAGTTTGAAAGATCCCATAGCAAAAGCCATGATTGCCACGCGTGTCGCCAGAATGTCGACGGGTAACTATGGCGATTGCAAACCATGCAGAGAGAGTGTGTCAGAGCTCAGAATTGACCGGGGACCCGGCTATCGTGTCTATTTTAGTGAAGTCTCCGATCCGGCAGATGGCGCAGTAAGTCTGGTGCTATTGACTGGAACGAAAAAAAAGCAAAATGCAGACATTGAAAGGGCCGTTGAGTACCTCAACGACTACAAGCGCAGAATATAAGAGGAAATCGCAATGGCTAAATCAGTACTTCATGATGACGCAATGGTACAACTCCTGAAAGATTCTCCGGATTTCGCGCCCGTCTATCTTCACCAGGCTTTCATTGAAATTGACGAGCCAGGAGGCTATGAGGCGTTCATGCTCGCCTTACGGCATGTGATCGAAGCCTCTGGCGGGATGACTGTTATTGCAAAACGTGCTGGCATTTCTCGCGAATCACTTTATAAATCACTCTCACCAAACGGTAACCCCTCATTTAAGCGTATCGCAGAAGTGGCATCTGCAACGGGATATCCGATTTCTCGAATTGCAACAGCAGGGTTAAACGATAATACAAGGCCGCATCAGGCGGCCTTGTAACGTTGTGTTATGCCGTCAGGCGGAACTTCTGCACCGAACGCTGAAGCTCTTCGGTCTGACGTTCCAGCGCGGCGGCTGCCGCGGAAACCTCTTCCACCAGCGAGGCGTTTTGCTGGGTGACGCCGTCCATCTGCGTAATGGCAATCCCGACCTGCGAAATGCCCTTGCTTTGCTCTTCAGAAGCGGAAGCGATTTGCTTCATAATGGTCGTCACTTCCGTCACGTCGCGTAAGATGGCATCCATGGTCGTGCCCGTGTCGCCCACCAGCTGTGCCCCCTGTTCTACGCGATTAACCGAATCAGCAATCAGCCCCTCAATTTCCTTGGCCGCGTTGGCGCTGCGGCTTGCCAGATTACGGACTTCCCCCGCGACAACGGCGAAACCGCGGCCCTGCTCGCCCGCGCGTGCCGCTTCAACGGCTGCGTTGAGCGCCAGGATATTGGTCTGGAAGGCAATACTGTTGATGACGTTGGTGATTTCAGCAATTTTCTTCGAGCTTTCGGAAATACCGCTCATGGTGGTAACCACCTCTTCCACCAGCGAACCGCCGCGGCTGGCAGTGGTTGAAGCCACATCGGCAAGCTGGCTGGCCTGACGCGCGCTTTCCGCGTTCAGTTTCACGGTGGCGGTCAGTTGTTCCATGCTGGCCGCCGTCTCTTCCAGTGCGGCAGCCTGCTCTTCGGTGCGCGAAGAGAGATCGTTATTACCGCTGGAGATTTCCGTCGCCCCGCGCCAGATATTTTCACTGCCCGAGCGAATCGTACTGACGGCTTCACGCAGGCTGTCCTGCATGGCACTCAGCAGGGGAACCAGTTGTCCCACACAGTTGCGGCCGAACGGCGCAATGGGCTGGCTGAGATCGCCCTGGGCAATCTGGCGGAACTGCTGGCGGATACGCTCCAGCGGTTTTACCAGCATCGCCACCAGGTAACGGTCGGTAAAGAGCAGAATCAGCAGACCGATAATCGTGGCGACGATAATCACCGTGCGGGTCATACTGGTCAGGCCGTCCACCACCACGCGGGTACTGTCGAGCGTGTTCGCAGCGGCAGTGTTGAACGCCTCGGCAGCCGCACCGAACGCACGGCTCAGCGGTGGCGTGACGTTGTTGGCCTGCTGGCGGTAGCCTTCCAGAGCCCCCTGCTTCGCCTGCGCCATTTGCGGCGTCACGCCCTGGTCGAGCAGCGCCTGCCAGGAGCCGATCACCCGGGATGCGATCGCCTCATCCATCGGGCCGGGTGACATCGCTTTCATCTCGGCCAGTTTCTTGCCCATGTTATCCAGCGCCTGTTGGGCGGAGGACAAATCGGGCGTGCCGCCAGCGGCTTTGACTTCCATTGCGCGGCTCAGGCGGGTCACGAAGCGGAAATACTGATCGTTGCCCTGGCTCAGTACCGTCATCTGTTTCACCAGATGGCGATCAACTTCATTGCCCTCTGAAACGCGTGACAAAGACCAGGTGCTGTACAGCCCAACGCCCGCCCACATTAAACAAAAGATCCCGAGAATCGTCAGCATGACGAAGCGGATCGTGAAATTACGTAGCATATTCATAAGATTTCCTTGCCGTGAGGGTGAATTCGCCCAGAGGCGAGTACTTCTCTCTTTATCGGCAGGCAGCGCGGAAATTATAACCTTTTGTGATTATTTTTAATTAGCGCGGCTTCACAGGTCGCACAGCCATGGTTAATTATTACCTTTCAATATGAAGGGGTTAAACCCTGTCATCGCTTCTGTGAACAATTTATGATTTGATAAACGCAGAATAAAAACGCTGTTTCGAAAATTCATTAAATAAGAAAGGAGACATCATGTCCTGGCACCCTTCCCCTGACCGCTACGAGAACATGCAGTACCGCTATTGTGGAAAGAGCGGCCTGCGCCTGCCAGCGCTGTCGCTGGGTCTGTGGCATAGCTTTGGCCACGTCCAGCCTCTCGATGCCCAGCGCGCACTGCTACGTAAAGCCTTCGATCTCGGCATTACCCATTTCGATCTTGCCAACAACTACGGCCCACCGGCAGGGAGCGCAGAGGAGAACTTTGGCCGCCTGCTGCGAGAGGACTTTGCCGCGTACCGCGACGAGCTCATCATCTCCACTAAAGCCGGTTACGACATGTGGCCGGGGCCGTACGGTTCAGGCGGTTCACGCAAATACCTGCTCGCCAGCCTCGATCAAAGCCTGAAACGCATGGGGGTCGAGTACGTTGATATTTTCTACTCCCACCGCGTGGATGAAAATACGCCGATGGAAGAGACGGCCTCAGCGCTGGCTCACGCCGTGCAGAGCGGTAAAGCGCTGTACGTCGGGATCTCGTCCTACTCAACGGAGCGCACTCAAAAAATGGCCGGGTTACTGCGCGAGTGGAAGATCCCACTGCTCATCCACCAGCCGTCCTATAACCTGCTTAACCGCTGGGTCGATAAGACCGGATTGCTGGATGCGCTGGAAGCAAACGGTACGGGGTGCATTGCCTTTACCCCGCTGGCGCAGGGTCTGCTGACCGGGAAATACCTGAACGGCATTCCGGAAGGTTCACGCATGCAGCGAGAAGGGCATAAGGTGCGCGGGCTGACAGAGAAGATGCTGACCGACGCCAACCTGAGCAGTCTTCGTCTGCTCAATGAGATGGCACAGGCGCGTGGCCAGACCATGGCGCAAATGGCGTTGAGCTGGTTACTGAAAGATGCGCGCGTGACGTCAGTGCTGATTGGTGCCAGCCGTCCGGAACAGCTTGAGGAGAACGTCCGGGCGCTGGATAACCTGCGCTTTACAGAGGACGAACTCACGCGGATTGACCAGCATGTTGCGGATGGGGAGTTGAATCTGTGGCAGGCGTCGTCGGATAAATAGTGCAGATTGATGCCCTCTCCCCTCTGGGGAGAGGGATATGCACTTTACTTTTTACTGATCTTATCCAGATACCCCATCACAAACGCCGACAGCACAAACGTCAGGTGGATAATCACGTACCACATCAGTTTATTATCCGGGACATTCTTCGCGTCCATAAACACGCGCAACAGGTGGATAGAGGAGATCGCCACAATCGACGCTGCCACTTTATTCTTCAGCGACGAGGCATCCATTTTGCCCAGCCAGTTGAGCTTCTCCTTGCGCTCGTCGATATCAAGCTGGGAGACAAAATTCTCGTAGCCGGAAAACATCACCATCACCAGCAATCCCCCCACCAGGGTCATATCCACCAGCGACAGCAGAACCAGAATCAGGTCCGCTTCGGCAATGGAAAAAATGTTCGGCAGAACATGCAGGATTTCCTGAAAAAACTTAATCGTCAGCGCGATAAGTGCCAGCGAAAGGCCAAAATAGACGGGAGCCAGTATCCAGCGGGAGGCGTACATGGCATTTTCAAAGAAGCGTTCCATAAAGTCCTGTTTGCAAAAGAAACCAGCGCCCAGTATATCTCAACGGCGCTGGCTATTTGCAAGAACTCAACTGTTCATGACTTAGACGTTGTCCGGATTAACCTCCGGACGCGCATACTCCGGCCAGACCAGCACCACAAGTTCGGGGTAGGCTTCCAGACTGAACTCACGAAAACACTGGCGAAGGTTTAATACGTCCAGGTCTGAATACGAGACCTTCTCTCCGTTAAGACAGCGCTTTTTGATATTGTCGTAATATTTATAAACCGCTGAATTCAGGTCGCTGCAACGACGCTGCGCCTCAAACAGACCGGGCGTGTCATTAATTTCGGACATTTTCATACGCTTAATTGTCGCGTGTAAAAAGTCGATATATTCGTGATTCACCCGCCAGTACCAGACAGGCGTAACAGAGTTCATCAAAACAGAGAAATGGTCTTCACCTTCCTCTTTTGTCATCAGTTCAGGCTGTGGAGGTTCACTGGTGTCTTTCGACACTTTCGTTTTATTGAACTCCTGCATCAATAAAAGCACACCAGCGGTCAGTAATAGTAATGTGATGACCGTAAAAAAGATGCTGTTCATGGGTTGGCTCCATTTTTTTTGATTTTAAAATTGCCTCATGATATTGTCAACGAATCTCACGCCTTTACCAACCCCACCCTGTTGAAAATAAAGGAAATTAAAAAATGCTGCCCGACTATCTCGTCCCGGCTAAGTACCACATTACGCCTGTGGAACAGCAACCGACGGAAGAAGAAAAAAAGGCCAGTTTCACTCAGGGGAAAAGAAAGCTCTCCGATTTCGAGCCTGATATATTAATTGGTGTTTCCCGCACTGGCAAATCCCGTAATATGTTGCTGGAGGAGCACGATCGCCATATAAAAGACCGCTTATTTCGCGCTATAAAAATTGAGGCCTTCGTCCACCTGCTGAATGACCTCCAGGCTGAAGGCGAAATAGATGCCCAGAAACTAAGTCAAATAATGGCTGAAAAAACAAAAGAAATAAATGAAGCGGGCAATGAAATTTGGCTTAATCTAATTACGCGTGAAAAAAACAACCCTATTTTTTATACCCTTGGGGAAGATTAACGTGAAAGAAGTTAAAGACAACGACGTTTATTTGACTTTAGATGATAAAAAAAGTGATGAATTTATCTTAAAGCAAAATCTCGACGCCCTGAGAAACACAAAAAATATCGAGATGACGCGTATTACGCAAGACCTGGTATCGATTCCGGCGACGCTGGTGCGGCTGAAATGGCAGAATCGCCGCGAGATTTACCCGCTACAGGTCAAAGAAGAGATTTACGGTGCGGTGATAAATAGCCTCATCGAGCAGCAACCCGAGCTGAAAGAGAAGCTGCTGGGCCGGCTCGAGGCCAACTATCAGTATCTGCTTGCCAGAGAAGTCGCCACCCTGCGCCTGACGCGCAAGCTGTCAGCCGGTGAGTACCGTACCTCAAACGTCACCTGCGTTGCGCTCGACGAAGACACGCTGGCAACCTCCTCTGCCGCGCAGACGGATAATAAAAACGCATAAACCGACAGACATAAAAAAAGCCGGCTTTCGCCAGCTTCTTTACTATTTTTTGGCCGCTTTCTCTTCGCCGACCAGTCCAATCTTCAGATAACCCGCCTGATGCAGCGTGTCCATCACCTTCATCATGGTTTCGTAGTCGACGGTTTTGTCCGCACGGAAGAAGACGGTGGTGTCTTTCTTGCCGCCGGTTAGCTGATCCAGCGCCGGAATAACCGAAGCATCCGTTACCGGGTCGTTACCCAGGAACATCGATTTATCCGCTTTCACAGAAAGATAGATGGGCTTTTCCGGACGCGGCTGCGGCTGGCTGGACGAGGCCGGCAGATTCACCTTCACGTCCACCGTCGCCAGCGGCGCAGCGACCATAAAGATAATCAGCAGAACCAGCATGACGTCAATAAACGGCGTCACGTTGATCTCATGCATTTCACCGTTATCGTCCAGATTTTCGTTTAGACGCATCGCCATAATATCAACCTACGCGCAGTTTAGACGCCGCATGCACCGGTTTCACGGCGCTGGCATTCAGGTCGAGATCGCGGCTTTGTAGCAGCAGAACCTGAGCGGCAACGTCACCGAGCGTGGCTTTGTAGCTGCCAATCATACGCGCGAAAATGTTATAGATAACGACTGCCGGAATCGCCGCGACCAGACCAATCGCCGTCGCCAGCAGCGCTTCTGCGATACCGGGCGCAACAACCGCCAGGTTGGTGGTTTGGGTCTGAGCGATACCGATAAAGCTGTTCATGATGCCCCAGACCGTACCGAAAAGACCGACGAACGGCGAAATTGCGCCGATGGTAGCCAGATAACCATTACCACGTCCCATGTGTCGGCCAACGGCCGCAACGCGACGCTCCAGACGGAAACCGGTACGCTCTTTAATGCCTTCGTTATCTTCACTGCCAGCGGAGAGTTCCAGCTCGTTCTGCGCTTCGTTCACTAACAGGGTGGTCAGGCTTTTTGCGTGGAAGGATGAGGTCATATCAGACGCCTGATCCAGAGAGCGGGCTTCTGCCAGCTGCTGCTGTTCCCGCTTGAGGCGACGCTTCTGCGAAAGCAGCTCGGCGCTTTTGCTGAAGAAGATAGCCCAGGTGACAACGGACGCCAGAATCAGGCCGATCATCACAATCTTAACCACGATGTCAGCATGTTGATACATGCCCCAAACGGAGAGATCCGTCTGCATCAAATTATTACCCACTCTGTATCTCCAGGACGCAAATCACAAAATCTGAACGTAATAATATCAAAACGTCGTCGAATTGATAGTAGTTCTCATTAGTATTTGCATGGTGCCGTAATTTTCGCTCACTTTCCTTGCGCTTACGCAGTAAAAATTTCTTATGCGGTTTTTTGCTAATATTTTCTGCTTATTCGATAAGCATGCGGGTGCAGTTTTTCACAATCGTGGTAGTCTGGACGTCCAGACGTATAAAAACAGGGTTAGCGAACATGACTAAGAAGCATCTTGATACCACGCTGGTACAGGCCGGACGCAGCAAAAAATATACGCAGGGTTCGGTTAACAGCGTGATTCAACGCGCCTCCTCCCTGGTGTTTGACACCGTTGAGGAGAAAAAAATCGCCACGCGTAACCGCGCAAAAGGCGGGCTGTTTTATGGCCGTCGCGGCACGCTAACCCATTTTTCTCTGCAGGAAGCGATGTGCGAGCTGGAAGGCGGTGCGGGCTGCGCGCTGTTCCCGTGCGGTGCGGCTGCGGTCTCCAATACCATTCTGGCGTTTGTGGAACAGGGCGACCATATCCTGATGACCAACACCGCCTATGAACCCAGCCAGGACTTCTGCACCAAAATACTCAGTAAACTCGGCGTCACTACCGGGTGGTTCGATCCGCTGATTGGCGCAGGCATTGCCGAACTTATTCAGCCAAACACGCGCATCGTGTTCCTGGAGTCTCCCGGTTCAATCACCATGGAAGTGCACGACGTACCGGCTATCGTGAAGGCCGTGCGCAGCAAAGCGCCGGAGGCGATCATCATGATCGACAACACCTGGGCGGCGGGCGTGTTGTTTAAAGCGCTGGAATTCGACATTGATATCTCGATTCAGGCGGCGACGAAATACCTGATTGGCCATTCAGACGGGATGATTGGCACAGCAGTATCTAACGCGCGCTGCTGGGATCAGCTGCGTGAAAATGCCTACCTGATGGGCCAGATGGTCGATGCAGATACGGCCTACATGACCAGCCGCGGTATCCGCACGCTGGGGGTTCGCCTGCGTCAACACCATGAAAGCAGCCTGAAAGTGGCAGAGTGGCTGGCTCAGCATCCACAGGTTGAGCGCGTTAATCATCCTGCGCTTGCGGGCAGTAAAGGCCATGAATTCTGGCAACGTGACTTTACGGGCAGCAGCGGGTTGTTCTCGTTTGTGCTTAAAAAACGGCTAGATAATGACGAACTGGCAAACTATCTGGATCACTTTACCCTCTTCAGCATGGCCTACTCCTGGGGCGGTTTTGAGTCCCTGATCCTGCCTAATCAGCCGGAGCAAATCGCGGCTCTGCGCCCTGGCGGCGAAGTGGACTTCAGCGGCACCCTGATTCGCCTGCACATCGGTTTAGAAAATGTGGACGATTTAATTGCGGATTTATCAGCAGGGTTTGAACGTATCGTGTAGAGTGCTCGCTGAAAATGTACTCCCCGGACGCTTTTCTTAACACTGCAAGCAGAAAAGTCTGCATGAGTTGCGCCTGCGATCAATCCCGGCAGGTATAATTGGGAGTACAATAGCGTTATCTCTGCTGTTCCACAGGAAAGTCCATGGCTGTTATTCAAGATATTATCGCGGCGCTCTGGCAACATGATTTTGCCGCACTGGCGGATCCGCACGTTATAGGCGTCGTCTATTTCGTGATGTTCGCAACGCTGTTTCTGGAAAATGGATTACTGCCAGCCTCGTTTTTACCCGGTGACAGTTTGCTTTTGCTTGCCGGGGCATTGATCGGTAAAGGCGTTATGGACTTTACGCCAACGATGGTTATCCTCACCTCTGCCGCGAGCCTGGGCTGCTGGCTGAGCTATCTGCAGGGCCGCTGGCTGGGGAACACGCGTGTCGTAAAAGGCTGGCTGGCGCAGTTACCGCATAAATACCATCAGCGGGCGACCTGTATGTTTGACCGACACGGCCTGCTGGCGCTGCTGGCCGGACGTTTTCTGGCTTTTATTCGCACCCTGCTGCCCACCATGGCGGGTATTTCCGGCCTGTCGAACCGCCGTTTTCAGTTCTTCAACTGGCTGAGCGGCCTGCTGTGGGTGGGGGTCGTGACCACGTTAGGCTACGCGCTGAATATGATCCCCTTTGTGAAACACCATGAAGATCAGGTGATGACATTCCTGATGGTTCTGCCAATGGTCCTGCTGGTTGCAGGCCTGGTGGGAACCATTGCGGTGGTGATTAAGAAAAAGTACTGCAGCGCATAAACAAAAGCCGGGTGGCGGCTACGCCTTACCCGGCCTACGTTTCTCGTCAGGCGCCCTGCATCGTTCGTATACGCGACGCATCTTCTCCCGGCGTGACGCCGAAATAGCGCTTAAACTCCCGACTAAACTGCGACGCACTCTCATAGCCCACCCGCATTGCCGCCGCGCTGGCCTTCATGCCGTCGTGGATCATCAGCATCCGCGCCTTATGCAGCCGGTAGGTCTTGAGGTATTGCAGCGGCGAGGTGCTGGTCACCGATTTAAAGTTATGGTGAAACGCCGAGACACTCATGTTCGCTTCCGCGGCGAGCTGATCGACGCTGAGGTTTTCCGTGTACTGGCTCTCAATACGCTTGAGCACGCGGCTTATCAGACTGAAGTGGGTCTGTCGGCTCACCAGCGCCAGCAACGCTCCCCCGCCAGGGCCCAGCAGCACATGATAGAGAATTTCGCGAATGATCTGCTTGCCCAGGATACGCGCGTCCAGCGGCCGCTCCATGACGTCCAGCAGACGCTCGATGGCGCACAGGATCTCTTCAGACAGCGTGGCCGAGTTAATCCCGCTTGAAGCCATCGACGGCTGGAAGAGTTCATCTTCGCCTATCTCCATCAGCAGTTCCTGCAACTGAAGGATATCGACATTAACGCGAATACCCGCCAGCGGGACCTCCTCTGTCGCGAAAGTTTCACATTCAAAGGGTAAAGGTACTGTCAGAAGCAGATATTCATTGGTGTCGTAGCGGAACACGCGGTCATTGATATAACCAATTTTATGGCCCGAAAAGAGAAAAACGATGCCCGGCTGGTACATCACTGGCGTGCGCGTCCCGGGCTGCGTGCCATAGAGCAGACGAATATCAGGCAACTGATCGCTAACACTATTTTCATTATCTATCAGTCTCTTAATCTGCGCGGTAAGCTGATGGCAGATCGCTTCACGGTTCATTTTTCGTTACTCCGGGTACGTTTTCCGACTTTCACAGTTTGCGCACTTTCCCGAGGTTTCTCCAGCGCTCTGTAGAAATGGGCAAGACATTGGCAGGAATGTGCATTGAGAGCATAGCCCCGGACCGCCACAATGTGCAGCATCAGGCAGGCATCAGTGCCGCCACGGTTTTTCACCCACTAAAGG
The DNA here is from genome assembly GCF_000798855.1 of Enterobacter sp. ZOR0014. NCBI lineage: Bacteria > Pseudomonadati > Pseudomonadota > Gammaproteobacteria > Enterobacterales > Enterobacteriaceae > Enterobacter > Enterobacter sp. ZOR0014. Next base: position 20,284 of record NZ_JTLF01000240.1, read on the forward strand.
GAACGAGCAATGAACAATTTTAATCTCCATACCCCAACCCGCATTCTGTTTGGCAAAGACGCAATCGCTGACCTGCGTGCGCAGATCCCCGCTGATGCGCGTGTCCTGATCACCTACGGTGGCGGCAGCGTGAAAAAAACCGGCGTGCTGGATCAGGTTTACAGCGCCCTGGACGGTCTGGACGTGCGTGAGTTCGGCGGCATCGAGCCAAACCCGTCTTACGAAACGCTGATGAATGCGGTAAAAATCGCCCGTGAAGAAAACATTACTTTCCTGCTGGCGGTCGGTGGCGGTTCCGTTCTGGATGGCACGAAGTTCATCGCGGCGGCAGCGCACTACGCTGACGGCGTTGACCCGTGGCACATCCTGGAAACCCGCGGCAGCGACATTAAAAGCGCAATCCCGATGGGCTCCGTGCTGACCCTGCCAGCCACCGGTTCCGAATCCAACAAAGGCGCAGTGATCTCCCGTAAAACCACCGGTGACAAACAGGCCTTTATGAACGAGCACGTGCAGCCTGTCTTCGCTATCCTCGACCCGGTTTACACCTATACCCTGCCTGCACGTCAGGTAGCGAACGGTGTGGTTGATGCCTTTGTTCACACCGTTGAGCAGTACGTGACCTACCCGGTGAATGCCAAAATTCAGGATCGTTTCGCGGAAGGCATTCTGCTGACGCTGGTTGAAGAAGGTCCGAAAGCGCTGAAAGAGCCGGAAAACTATGACGTTCGTGCCAACGTCATGTGGGCGGCAACGCAGGCGCTGAACGGTCTGATCGGCGCAGGCGTGCCGCAGGACTGGGCGACCCACATGCTGGGTCACGAACTGACGGCGATGCACGGTCTCGATCACGCTCAGACGCTGGCGGTGGTTCTGCCTGCGCTGTGGAACGAAAAACGGGATACCAAACGCGCCAAACTGCTGCAGTACGCAGAGCGCGTGTGGAACATCACCGAGGGTTCTGACGATGCGCGTATTGATGCGGCCATCGAAGCGACACGCAACTTCTTCGAAAGCCTGGGCGTACCAACGCGCCTGTCTGGCTACGGCCTGGATGGCAGTTCTATCCCTGCTCTGCTGGAGAAACTCGACGCGCACGGCATGACCCAACTGGGCGAGCACGGTGACATTACGCTGGACGTCAGCCGCCGTATCTACGAAGCGGCACGCTAAGCGTTTTTGTCCTCCCGACTTTCGTTTTTTGACATTTCGTCCAGACTTAATGCACACCCCATCGCCGGAGCCCCCCTCCGGCGATGCGCACCTGAAGGAGGAAAAATGGCAAACCAAACCGTAATCAAGCTGCAGGATGGCAACGTGATGCCCCAGTTGGGGCTAGGTGTATGGAAAGCCGGTAACGACGAGGTCGTCTCCGCCATTCATAAAGCCCTGGAAGTCGGCTATCGGTCAATTGATACCGCCGCCGCCTACAAAAACGAGGACGGCGTAGGCACTGCACTGGCCAGCGCCGGCGTCCCCCGCGATGAATTATTCATTACCACGAAACTGTGGAATGACGATCAAAAACGCCCTCGCGAAGCCCTGCAGGAGAGTCTGGAGAAACTTCAGCTCGATTTCGTCGATCTGTATCTGATGCACTGGCCGGTTCCCGCCATCGACCATTATGTTGATGCCTGGAAAGGGATGATTGAACTGCAAAAAGAGGGGCTGGTGAAAAGCATCGGCGTCTGTAACTTCCAGGTTCATCACCTGCAGCGCCTGATTGATGAGACAGGCATCGCACCGGTGATTAACCAGATCGAGCTGCACCCGCTGATGCAGCAGCGCCAGCTTCACGCCTGGAATGCGACCCACAAGATCCAGACTGAATCCTGGAGCCCCCTGGCGCAGGGTGGCGAGGGGGTCTTCGATCAGAAAATCATCCGCGACCTGGCGGATAAATACGGCAAAACGCCCGCACAGATCGTCATTCGCTGGCATCTGGACAACGGCCTGGTCGTTATTCCGAAATCAGTCACGCCATCACGTATTGCCGAGAACTTCGACGTCTGGGATTTCCGCCTGGACAAAGATGAGCTGGGTGAGATTGCGAAGCTGGAGAAGGGTAAACGCTTAGGGCCGGACCCGGATCAGTTTGGCGGTTAAAAAAAGCCGGGTGGCGGCTTCGCCTTACCCGGCCTACATGTTCAGATCGGAAGAG
>NZ_JTLF01000335.1:0-32562 GCF_000798855.1 Enterobacter sp. ZOR0014
GCCATTGGATCCTGGTTGTGCTGCCACAGGAACTCGGATTCGGTGATGCGTTCTGGACGCGCCTTCACTTCACCGGTGTAAGACAGTTTGCGCTCGATGGTACCTTCGCTTTCAGCCAGCTCTTTCAGCAGCGCAGGTGCGATGGTCAGACGGTCACAGCCAGCCAGTTCGATGATTTCACCGACGTTACGGAAGCTTGCGCCCATCACCACGGTCTCATAACCATGCTGTTTGTAGTATTCGTAGATTTCAGTCACGGAAACCACGCCTGGATCTTCAGACGCCGCGTACTCTTTCTTGTCGGTGTTGGCTTTGTACCAGTCCAGAATACGGCCTACGAACGGAGAAATCAGGTATACGCCAGCTTCAGCACAAGCACGCGCCTGCGCGAAGGAGAACAGCAGGGTCAGGTTACAGTTGATGCCTTCTTTTTCCAGCTGCTCCGCCGCGCGGATGCCCTGCCAGGTAGACGCCAGTTTGATCAGGATACGGTCGTTGCTGATGCCCGCATCGTTGTACAGTTTGATCAGACGTTTTGCTTTAGCAATTGACGCTTCGGTGTCGTAGGACAGACGTGCATCCACTTCGGTGGAGATACGGCCCGGGACCAGTTTCAGAATTTCCAGACCGATGTTCACGGCCAGTTTATCAGTGGCATCCACAACCTGCTGCGCGCGGTCATTGCTCTGTGCTTTCGCCCAGGTCACGGCCTCGTCAATCAGTTTGCGATACTCAGGGATCTGTGCGGCGTTAAGGATCAGAGAAGGGTTAGTTGTGGCATCCTGCGGCTGGTACAGCTTCATTGCCGCGATATCTCCGGTGTCAGCTACGACAGTGGTGAACTGACGAAGGGAGGTCAATTTATCCGTCATGATAGTGTTTCTCTTTTAACGTGCCCTGGATAATTCACGCTACCGACAGCATGCCTGCAGCGGAAAAATGACAGGTTTACTTGTTAGGGGGATGTAACCGGTCTGCCCTGATGATAACACGACGGAGGGGTAGCGCAACCGCAGACAGTGCGCTTAGGCAGAGTATGATAAACTGAGAATATTAACAGGCTGCTAAGCAACAGCATGCCCAATCAGTGGTAGCGCTTACATATTCACATTGGCATCAACAAGAGGGACGTTAATGCCTGATTTCTTTTTCTTTATTAACGAAGTCCTCTGGGGTTCGATAATGATTTACCTGCTCCTGGGAGCAGGTATCTGGTTTACGCTACGCAGTGGGTTTATCCAGTTTCGCTATATTCGCAAGTTTGGCAGAAGTCTGAAAAACAGCGTCACGCCCCATCCGGGCGGACTCACCTCGTTTCAGGCGCTGTGTACCAGCCTTGCGGCACGCCTTGGCAGCGGCAATCTGGCAGGCGTTGCGCTGGCCATCAGCGCAGGAGGGCCTGGCGCAGTGTTCTGGATGTGGGTCACGGCACTTCTGGGGATGGCCACCTCTTTCGCCGAAAGTTCGCTGGCACAACTCTACAAAGAGAAGGATAAAAGCGGACAGTTTCGTGGCGGCCCGTCATGGTATATGGCGCGTGGCTTAGGGATGCGCTGGATGGGCGTGCTGTTCTCGCTTTTTTTACTGTTCGCATACGGCCTCATTTTTAATACCGTCCAGTCAAACTCGGTTGCCCATGCTCTGCGCTATACCTTCTCCTGTCCGGAGTGGCTCACGGGCAGCGTGTTAGCCCTCTTTGTTTTGCTCGCCATTTCTGCCGGCCTTAGGGGTGTCGCCCGCCTGATGCAGTGGCTGGTGCCCATTATGGCCCTGCTCTGGGTTGCCGCGAGTCTGGTCGTTGCAGCACTGCATTTCGAACAGGTTCCTGGGGTCATTGCGTCCATCTTTAAAAGCGCCTTTGGCTGGCGAGAAGTCGCATCAGGCGCGCTGGGCTATACCCTGAGCCAGGCATTGATGGCAGGTTTTCAACGGGGCATGTTCTCCAATGAAGCCGGAATGGGTTCCACTCCCAACGTCGCAGCGGCCGCCTCTTCGTGGCCGCCACACCCGGCTGCGCAGGGTATTGTGCAGATGATCGGCGTCTTTATGGATACGGTGATCATCTGTTCCGCCAGTGCCATGATCCTCCTTCTGGCCGGCCCGGTACCCCATACCTCGGATGCCGTCGGGATACAATTTCTTCAGCAGGCGCTGGTGAACCTGACCGGCGGCTGGGGGGCTGGCTTTGTCTCGCTCATACTGATGTTGTTCTCCTTCAGCTCAATTGTGGTCAACTATCTGTACGCTGAAAACAACCTCATTTTCCTGAGATTCAACGCTCGCCCTGCTATCCTCCTGCTTCGCCTGGGGGTGATACTGATGGTGTTCGCGGGCGCCCTTCTGACGATGCCTATGATCTGGCAGCTGGCGGATGTCATTATGGCGCTAATGGCAATCACTAACCTGACGGCGATCCTGCTGCTCTCCCCCGTTGTGACGCTTATTGCCAAAGATTATCTTCGCCAGCGCAAGCTGGGGGTTGCCCCGGTATTTGATGCGTCACGTTACCCCGAAATTGCGTCACAACTTGCCCCTGGCACCTGGGATGATTTGCCCCGGCGATAACAGCTATCGATCAATTCAGGGCGATTTTTTGTTAAAGTCGCTCTAAATTTCCTGCAAGGACTGGATATGCTGATTCTGATTTCACCTGCAAAAACGCTCGACTACCAGAGCCCGCTCGCCACTGAGCGCTATACCCAGCCAGAACTGCTGGATTATTCACAGCAGCTGATCCGTGAAGCGCGCAAGCTCTCTGCGCCGCAAATCGCCTCGCTGATGAGCATCAGTGACAAGCTGGCAGACCTGAACGCGACGCGATTCCATGAATGGCATCCGGATTTCACCCCTGCTAACGCGCGTCAGGCGATTCTGGCGTTTAAAGGTGATGTCTATACCGGTCTGCAGGCGGAAGACTTCAGTGAAGCCGACTTCGATTTTGCCCAGCAGCATCTGCGTATGCTGTCGGGTCTGTATGGCGTACTGCGTCCGCTGGATCTAATGCAGCCGTACCGTCTGGAGATGGGCATTCGTCTGGAAAACGCCAAAGGCAAAGACTTGTACCATTTCTGGGGCGAAATCATCACCGATAAGCTGAACGCGGCGCTACGCGCTCAGGGCGATAACGTGGTGATTAACCTGGCATCCGATGAATACTACAAGTCGGTGAAACCGAAAAAGCTGGATGCGGAAATCATCAAGCCGGTCTTCCTGGATGAGAAAAACGGCAAGTTCAAGGTCATCAGCTTCTATGCCAAAAAGGCGCGGGGCCTCATGAGCCGCTATATCATTCAGAACCGCCTGACCAAGCCGGAGCAGCTGACCGATTTTAACAGCGAAGGCTATTTCTTTGACGAAGACGCGTCGGGGAAAGGCGAACTGGTCTTTAAACGCCACGAACAGTAAAACAACACCCCGCCTGCTGGCGGGGTGTTGCATTAATGGTGCTTCCAGTCCTGCCCTGGATGGCGATCGTCATGATGATGGTCGTGTCGATCGTCACGATCGCGATGTTCGTCATGCGGGCGCCAGTGGTTATCACGCCAGTCATAATGCGCCTTCCACCAGTCGTGGTCGCGCCAGCGGCCGCCGTCCCAGTAATGCCCGCTGTTGTCCCGGTCGCCAATCTGCAGTTTAACCGCCGGTACGAGGGTGATTTCGGATGCCTGTGCCGCCATGGGAGCGACCAGCACCAGTGAAAGCGCGATGAGTGCAGGTTTCAGTGTAGACATCTGTGACTCCTTATTCTTCTTGCCCAACGTGGGCCGATGTAAGGAGAGTACGCGAGGGGAACGGGGGATGTTATTCTCTGCAATCCTAAACGCTAAGTGACCGCATTTATTGGGAATTTCTGCTTTTTTCCTGCTTTATTCCTCCTTATTTTCTTCACAAAAAAGCCGGGTGGCGGCTTCGCCTTTCCCGGCCTAAAGATCGGTGCTGCTTTTGCCGGGTGGCGCTGCGCTTACCCGGCCAACAAACCCCGTAGGTCCGGTAAGGCGTAGCCGCCACCGGGCAACACAATCACGCGCGAGTCATCATCAACTTACGCAGCGCGGCAAAATCCGCAGGCAGCTCGTGTGACAGCAGCGGCAGGTCGGCACGCTCGGCCAGCTCTTTTGGCAGCGGCAGCGTTTCGCCCAGGATCGCTTCCACGCTCTCTTTGAACTTGGCGGGATGGGCGGTACCGAGGAACAGACCATATTCCCCCGGGTTGAGCTGGTCGCGCAGTGCGCGATACGCAATTGCCGCGTGCGGCTCAGAGGTATATCCCACCGCCTTCAGCTCGCGCATGGTCGCTTTAGTGGTCTCATCCGTCACCGCCGCGTAGCCCAGGTCCACCAGACGCCATACCTTGCGGCGGAACAGCTCTTCCACGCGCGGCCAGTTGTTTGGCTGTGACACATCCATGGCATTGGAGAGCGTTGCCTGCGTCGCGTTCGGTGCCCATTTCCCGTCTTTCAGGAAGCGCGGCACGGTGTCGTTGGCGTTGGTAGCGGCGATAAAGCGCTTCACCGGCAGACCGAGCGATTTCGCCAGTAATCCCGCCGTCAGGTCACCGAAGTTACCGCTTGGTACGGACACCACCAGCTGATTGCGCGCTTCCTGCGGCAGCTGCGCTACCGCTTCGAAGTAGTAGCAAATCTGCGCCAGCAGACGGCTGATGTTGATGGAGTTGGCGGAATTCAGCCCCAGCGCGGCCTTCAGCTCTTCATCATCGAACGCCTGCTTGACCAGCGCCTGACAGGCATCAAAGTCACCGTCGATCGCCACGGTCTCAATGTTGCCGCCGAGCGTACAGAACAGTTTTTCCTGCAGCGGGCTGATTTTGCCTTTTGGATAGAGGATCACCACGCGGACGTTTTTCAGGCCGTAGAACGCATGCGCGACCGCGGCACCGGTATCGCCGGAGGTGGCTGTCAGAATGGTCACCGGCTTGTCGCCGCTGATGTGGGTCAGCATCTGCGCCATAAAGCGGCCGCCGAAGTCTTTAAACGCCAGTGTCGGGCCGTGGAACAGCTCCAGACAACCGACGTCAGGCTCCACCTGCTGCACCGGAGCCGGGAAGGCAAACGCCGCACGCACGCGCTCTTCCAGCAGCTCCTGAGGGATTTCGTCGCCGATAAACGCAGACAGAATTTTGGTGCTGCGGGTGACAAAGTCCTGCTTCAGCAGTTCATCAATCTCGGTCAGCTGAAATTCCGGCAGGTCATGCGGGAAGAACAGCCCCTGATTTTTGCCCAGCCCCTGAGTCACTGCCTGCGCGAAGCTGACCTGCTCGTTATGATCTTTAAGGTTATAGAGTTTCATTCGTTATCCCAGTACTCGTGCGCCAGCCGTGTCCAGACGGCAAATATGAACAAAGCCTTCCTGATTTTGCAGGTAGTGTTTAGAGAGCCAGTCCGCCACGCGCTGCGCGGTGTCTGGCTTATCGCACAGGGCGAACAGCGTCGGGCCGGAGCCGGAGATGCCGCACGCCTGCGCGCCGATATCCATGGCGGCCTGTCGCGCCTCGTTAAAGCCAGGCAGCAGCTTCGTGCGGTACGGCTCGGCAATGACATCTTTCATCAGCTTCGCCGCCAGCTGCGGCTGACGGGTATAGCAGGCGTGGATAAAGCCCGCCAGATGACGTCCGTGAGCAATACAGTCCTGACGACGATATTGCGCAGGCAGGATCGCACGCGCTTCCGCGGTAGAGACCTTAATCCCCGGATACGCCAGCACCCACAGCCACTCATCAAACCCTGGCACCTGCTGGCTGATGATGCCATTTTCTTCGATCATCAGCTGCATACCGCCAAGGAAGCACGGTGCCACATTGTCATAGTGGATACTGCCGGAGATACGCCCTTCCAGCTCGCCCATTAACCCCAGCAGGCGGCTGTTATTCAAAGGCTTGCCGCAGTGCTCGTTCATCGCCACCAGCGCGGCAACCACGGAACAGGCGCTGGAGCCCAGCCCCGAACCAATCGGCATACTTTTTTCCAGCGTCATGGCGACCGGCACGTTTTTGCCGATCTCCTGACAGAAGCGTTCCCAGCACTGATAGACGATATTCTCGCGCGGGTCGGACGGCAGTTTGCTGGCGAATCGGCCCACGTTATTGAGGCTGAAACTCGCCGCCGCCTCAACCGTAACCGTATCGCCCAACAGCGAACCGTCCACCGGCGTGACCGCCGCACCCAGCACATCGAATCCGACGCTCATATTGGCGCTGGAAGCCGGGGCATAAACTTTGACCATGTTAAACTCCTAACTTCCATGACAGGGTACGCAGCAGATCGGCAAACACACCCGCCGCTGTAACATCGTTCCCTGCGCCATAGCCGCGAAGCACCAGCGGCAATGGCTGATAATAGTGGCTGTAAAACGCGAGGGCGTTTTCGCCGTTTTTGACTTTGTACAGCGGGTCGTTGCCATCCACTTCGGCAATCTTCACCCGGCACACGCCATCTTCTTCAATGTTGCCAACATAGCGCAATACCTTACCTTCATCACGGGCTTTCGCCACGCGCGCGGCAAAAGCATCGTCAAGCTGGGGTAAATTCGCCATAAAGGTGCTGACATCACCGCTGCTGTCAAACTCGGCTGGCAACACGGGTTCAATCACAATGTCCGAAAGCTCCAGCTCGCGACCGGTTTCGCGCACGAGGATCAGCAGCTTACGCGCCACGTCCATGCCGGAGAGATCGTCACGTGGATCCGGCTCGGTATAGCCCAGCTCGCGCGCGGCGCGGGTGGCTTCCGAGAGGCTCATGCCCTCGTCCAGCTTGCCAAAGATAAACGACAGGGAGCCGGAGAGAATGCCGGAGAAACGCTGCAGTTCGTCGCCCGCATTCAGCAGATTTTGCAGATTTTCGATAACCGGCAGGCCTGCGCCCACGTTGGTGTCGTACAGGAACTTACGGCGCGACTTGCTCGCCGCCAGACGCAGCTGGTGATAGTAATCCATCGACGAGGTGTTGGCCTTTTTGTTCGGCGTCACCACGTGGAAGCCTTCGCGCAGGAAATCCGCATACTGGTCGGCAACGGCCTGGTTTGACGTACAGTCGACAATCACCGGGTTAAGCAGATGGTACTCTTTTACCAGACGGATAAGGCGACCCAGATTAAACGGCTCTTTCGCCTCTTCCAGCCCGGCCTGCCAGTTTTCAAGATTCAGACCATGCACATTGGTCAGTAGCGCTCTGGAATTGGCAATACCGCAGACGCGCAGATCGATATGCTTCTTCTTGAGCCACGCCTGCTGACGCTTCACCTGCTCGAGCAGCGCGCCGCCGACACCGCCCACGCCAATCAGGAACAGTTCAATGACCTGATCGGTATTGAACAGCATCTGATGCACCACGCGCACGCCGGTGGTGGCATCGTCGTTATCCACCACGACGGAAATAGAACGCTCAGACGAGCCCTGGGCAATCGCCACGATATTGATGTTGGCGCGGGCCAGCGCGGCAAAGAACTTCGCGGAGATACCGCGCAGGGTGCGCATCCCGTCGCCCACGACGGAGATGACGGCCAGACGCTCCTGAATGGAGAGCGGCTCCAGCAACTCCTCTTTCAGCTCCAGATAAAACTCTTCTTCCAGCGCACGGCGTGCGCGCAGGCAGTCGGCCTGCGGCACGCAGAAGCTGATGCTGTACTCGGAAGAGGACTGCGTGATCAGCACCACCGAGATACCGTTGCGTGACATTGCGGCAAAGACGCGCGCCGCCATGCCGACCATGCCCTTCATCCCCGGACCGGAGACGCTGAACATCGCCATGTTATTCAGGTTGGAGATGCCTTTCACCGGCAGGCCATCTTCATCGGAGCTGGCACCAATCAGCGTACCTGGCGCTTGCGGGTTACCGGTGTTTTTAATCAGGCAAGGGATCTGGAACTGGGCAATCGGGGAGATGGTACGTGGGTGAAGCACTTTGGCGCCGAAGTAGGAAAGCTCCATCGCTTCCTGGTAAGACATCGACTTCAGCAACCTGGCGTCCGGTACCTGGCGCGGGTCGCAGGTATACACGCCGTCGACGTCAGTCCAGATCTCACAACAGTCTGCGCGTAAACAGGCAGCCAGCACGGCGGCAGAGTAGTCGGAGCCGTTACGGCCCAGTACCACCAACTCGCCCTTCTCATTTCCGGCGGTAAAGCCCGCCATCAGGATCATGTGGTCAGACGGGATTTTGCTCGCGGCGATACGGCGGGTTGATTCGGCAATATCAACGGTAGATTCGAGGTAGTGGCCCACCGCAAGCAGTTTTTCAACCGGATTGATGACGGTCACGCCGTGGCCACGCGCTTCCAGCAGGCCAGCCATGATGGCGATTGACAGTTTCTCACCGCGGCAGATCAGCGCCGCGTTGATGCTGTCCGGACACTGGCCCAGCAGGCTGATACCGTGCAGCACATGTTTGATCTGAGCAAACTCCTGCTCAACGAAAGACTTCAGCTGTGCGAGCGGGAAGCCGGGCTGTGCCTCCGCCAGCCCCTGCAGCAGCTCAGCGAAGATACGCTCGGCGTCGCTGATGTTCGGAAGTGCATCCTGACCACCGATGGTTTTTTCAATCATCGCCACCAGATGGTTCGTGATTTTTGCCGGGGCAGAGAGCACGGTCGCAACCTGCCCCTGCCTGGCGTTGCTCTCCAGGATATCGGCAACACGCAGAAAACGTTCTGCATTTGCCACTGATGTACCGCCGAACTTCAACACTCGCATGGTTCTACCTCGTTTCCTTTAGCCGAAAAAAAAGCCCGCACTGTTCAGGTGCGGGCTTTTTTTTGTTTTTCCTGTACGCGTCAGCCCGCATCGTTACCTGTGGTAATGATGATGGTTGTAGTAATGGTGGTGATGCTGATGCGTTTCATGGATGTTGTGTACTCTGTCATTATTATCTGTCTGTGCTGTATTCTTTTAGGGTTAAAGGATCGGGCACCTTAAGTCAATGAATTTTTAATTTGATCACAATTCCGCAGAGACTCACGCCCCGCTGTTTGCCGATTTATTTTCATCCGATTCCCCCAAATGCAACCCTCCATGACAGACAATTTTGCCATAGTAAAAACTTATGACAGCATTTTACTCGGCTAATTTTTTTTCAATATCGTGCAGCAAACGGTGCAACATTGCCGTGTCCCGCTGCTCAAGTCGTCCGAGACGCTGGTGTAGCCAGTCAGCCATTTTTTGATCGTCCGCCACATCCAGCCGCAAGAGCAAGTTCTCCACGCGAGCGCGAAGTGCAGCCAGCTGGTTTTCATCGGTTCCTGTATTTTGTGGCTGGGGGATTTGTATTAAGGATGCTAATTGATAGCAATAGACCATGACCGCCTGGCCTAAATTCAGAGACGGATAATCCGCGACCATCGGCGCGCCAGTCAAAACATCCGCCAGTGCCAGCTCTTCGTTAGTGAGTCCGGAATCTTCGCGGCCAAACACCAGCGCCGCTTTCTCAAGCCACTGGCTTTTCTCTTGCAGCATGGGCACCAGCTCAGCAGGCGTGGCGTAGTAATGGAACTTCGCTCGGCTGCGGGCGGTGGTCGCAACGGTAAACGAAATGTCATGCAGTGCGTCGGCAAGCGTAGCGTAAGTCGTTATATTATCGAGAATATCTCCCGAACCATGCGCCACCCAGCGGGCAGCAGGCTCGAGGTGCGCAGTGCTGTCCACAATACGTAAATCGGTAAAACCCATGGTCTTCATGGCACGCGCCGCAGCGCCTATATTTTCTGCTCTGGCTGGGGCGACCAGTACAATCGACAGATGCATTTATGCTCTCTTTTTAATCAGTTAGCGGGTAAAAATGTGATGCACTTCAACATATTACGCAGCGCAAATTTACAAATTTGCAACACAAATCACCGAAATAGCGTTTCATAACAAATTAAAGACGCTAAACTATTTTGTGTCTGAACAATCAGTTAGAATGTTAACAGAAGACCATTATCCTTATGTTTTATAATGATAATGGCATCATGAATACCCTATTCTGATTGGATTCGCTTCGTTTATATATCAATGTCCGCAACTAGTTGGTTTATTGAAAAATTGTGACAAAGGCTAGCATTCGGCTACGATGATTTCATCAAACTGTTAACGTGCTACAATTGAACTTGATATATGTCAACGAAGCGTAGTTTTATTGGGTGTCTGGTGTCACTTAGCCTGTTATGTTGCTGTTAAAATGGTTAGGATGACAGCCGTTTTTGACACTGTCGGGTCCAAAGGGAAAGTACCCAAGACCAAGCTAATGATGTTGTTGACGTTGATGGAAAGTGCATCAAGAACGCAATTACGTACTTTAGTCACGTTAAGCCGATCATGTTAATTTGCGACATGCATCAGGCAGGTCAGGGACTTTTGTACTTCCTGTTTCGATTTAGTTGGCAATTTAGGTAGCAAACATGCAGACCCCGCACATTCTTATCGTTGAAGACGAGTTGGTAACACGCAACACGTTAAAGAGCATTTTCGAAGCAGAAGGCTACGATGTCTTTGAAGCGACCGATGGCGCAGAGATGCATCAGATCCTTTCTGAAAATGATATCAACCTGGTAATCATGGATATCAACCTGCCGGGCAAAAACGGGCTTCTTCTGGCGCGCGAACTGCGTGAGCAGGCGAACGTCGCGTTAATGTTCCTGACGGGCCGTGACAACGAAGTTGATAAAATTCTTGGCCTGGAAATCGGTGCGGATGACTACATCACCAAGCCGTTCAACCCACGCGAGTTAACCATTCGTGCACGCAACCTGCTGTCCCGCACCATGAACCTGGGCACGGTCAGTGAAGAGCGTCGTAGCGTCGATAGCTACAAATTCAACGGCTGGGAACTTGATATCAATAGCCGTTCGCTGATTAGCCCGAACGGTGAGCAGTATAAACTGCCGCGCAGCGAATTCCGCGCGATGCTGCACTTCTGCGAAAACCCGGGCAAAATTCAGTCCCGTGCAGAACTGCTGAAGAAAATGACCGGCCGTGAGCTGAAGCCACACGACCGTACCGTAGACGTGACCATCCGTCGTATTCGTAAACATTTCGAATCTACGCCTGATACGCCGGAAATCATCGCCACAATCCACGGCGAAGGGTACCGTTTCTGCGGAGACCTGCAGGAGTAATCCCGCAGTCAATGCAATAAAGAAAAACGGCGCATTCGCGCCGTTTTTTTTATTTCCAGATCCGCATCGTGTCGTTATCGGGCTCTGCGGGTGGCTCAGGGCGCTTCGGCTGTGAAAGCGAATACCAGTCGAAATGCCGGGTCAGGTACATCACGGCGAACAGTGCCAGTGCGAGCACCGCTGACCCCAACAGCAGCGCACTATCCTCCGAACGAAGCAGGAACCACATCACCACGTCCAGCCCCAGCAAGGCCAGCACAAACAACCCGCTGCGCTTCCAGCTTTTTAGCACCGCCTGCAGGTACATCCCGTTCATCGCAGCACCCACCAGGCTTGCAACAACCCAGGCAGGCGTAAAGCCGACGTGTTCTGACAGCGCCAGCAGCACCAGATAGAACAGTACCAGCGACAGCCCCACCAGCAGATACTGCATTGGGTGCAGGCGCAGCCCGGTTAAGGTTTCGAAGACAAAGAAGGCCATAAACGTCAGCGCAATCAGCAAAATAGCATACTTGATTGCCCGGTCGGTCAGCTGATACTGATCGGCAGGTGTGGCTACCGTGACGCTAAAAGCCGGGATCGACTCCCACGCAGGAGATTCACTCCCGTTGAACCAGCTCTCAAGGTTGTTCGCAAACCAGCTGCTCTGCCAGTTCGCCTGAAAACCTGAATCACCGATTTTGTGTTTCACCGGCAGATAGTTGCCCATGAAGCCCGGATGCGGCCAGTTGCTGTTCAGCGCCATTTCGCTGTTACGTCCCACGGGCACCACGGCAAAACTCCCCGTACCCGCCAGATTCAGCGACATCTCCATGGCAAACGTTTTTGACTCCAGCGCTTTATCCGTCAGCGGGATATGAACACCGGAAAGCGCGCCAGATACGCCCGAACCCGGCTCTACGCTCAGCGTCTCGCCGTTGATACTGGAGACTTTCACCGTGCCAATACCGCGTGCATCGCCCACTCCAACAACGATAAACGGCTGCCCCAGGGTCATCGTCTCCCCTTTAAGCTGCGTCATTTTTTCGGTGTTGAACTGCGCTTTTATTTTGAGATCGGTGTTCCAGATCTGTCCGTCATAGATGCCGATATTTCGGGACTCAACGCGCTGGTTACCCTCAACAAGCAGCGACTCCGGCAGGATAAAATGCAGATAGCTTTTCTTGTACTCGACCTTCTTCTCATCCTCTAGCTTGTAAAAGATCTCTGTCACCGGAATCGCAATCAGCGGGCCGACCAGTTTTTGCGGTCCGCTGGTGCTCTGGCGAAGCGTATTTTCGACATCATTACGGTAGCTTTCACGCTCTGCAATGAGGTTACTTACCATAAACAGCGGGACTAACAGCAGCAGAATGCACCCCAGCAGGGTGCTTATTTTCCAGAACAGGGGGGATTTCATCATTACGTCTCCTTTGTGATGAAGAGAGCGTAACCAGGCTGTGTGGGGGCAGTTTGAAGTTATGTGAAGGGACGGTGAAGTGTCAGCGTGGCCATCACGCCGCCCTCATCACGATTGCGCAATGTAATCTCTCCCTGATGCAGACGCGCCACCTCCTGCACAAAGGCCAGCCCGAGCCCACTGCTCTTAAGCCCGTTCTCGCGCGGAAGGGAATAGAAGCGTTCAAAAATACGATCCAGCGCGTAATCCGGGATCCCGCTTCCGCTGTCGATGATGACAAGCTGTATCTGCCCCTGCTCTTCCCGGGCCGCCAGTTCAATGGTTCCGCCCTGAGGCGTAAAATCGATGGCGTTATCCAGCAAATTGCCGAGCGCCTGTTCGAGGAGATCGGGATCGCCTTCAACATTAAACGGAACAGGCTGGATAGTCAGCACAATCGCTTTTGCCGATAGCAGGGCCGAGCGCGCGTCAGCAAGCCGCGTAAACAGTGAATTGACCCGAATGACCTCCGGCGTAATCTCGACCCGATTTTCAAGCCGCGCCTGCGCGAGCAGTTTTTCAACCAGCGACTGCATGCGTGCGTTTTGTACCAGAATGTTATCAATAAAGCGTGCTGCCACCTGCGGCGGCGGCTGCTCGGCAAGGATTTCCGCCGCGCCGCGTATGGCCGCCATCGGGCTTTTCAGCTCGTGGGTGAGCGCATGGACATAGCGTTCAATGTAATTTTTCCCTTCGAGACGAATGCGCATATTCTCCAGCGCCTGGGCCAGCTTGTGCAGTTCGCTGCTGCCCGGATTAGGTAGCGGGAGAGGCGTGTCGGTGGTCACCGAATCGGCATAGCGCGATAACGTACTGATAGAACGATTGATCCACCAGGCGACAAGGAGACCAATCAGCAAGGCAATGCCGAGCAACGCGCCACCCGCCCAGAGGATCCGCCGCTCGCTGCGGTGGATAACCGGAGCCATCGCGCTGTTCGGTTTCCCGACCGACAGCACGCCGATAATCTTACCCTGCTCCACAACCGGCGCGGCAACATACATTACCGTACTCTCAGGATCGTCTGGATTGCTCTGAGTGCTGCGCGCGCCGTATTTACCGCGAAGCGTTAGCCAGACATCGTTCCAGCGCGAGTAATCTTGCCCCACGGCCAGACCGGCGGAATCAAACACCACTCTGCCCTGCGCATCGGTCATATAGACGTGATACTCGTTACGCACCTTATAGATGCCGCCGAGGTTGGCGCGGAAAGGCCGCTGATGGAGCTGTGAAAAGGCCTGCGCCAGTTTGCCCTGCTGCGCATTCCCCGAAAGAAGATCGTCGCGCCCGATTTCGGCAAGCAAGGTCGCGGTATCGATCAACGTCCCCTCGGTGGCCCTGCGCACGCCGGGCTTCACTTCCTGAACAAAAATCGACAGCACAAACCACGCGGCGATGCCCACGATCAGGAAATATCCCAGCAACAACCGCATCCCAATGCGCATCAGTAAAGGCCCAGACTGTAGCCCATACCCCGATGGGTACTGATGGGAGACTGTTCATCGTTCACCGCCCGCAGCTTGGCGCGCAGGGTTTTGATATGGGTATCCACGGTACGATCGAAGCTGTCGCCGTCTTCACCCCATACCTTGTCCATCAGCTGCTGGCGCGAAAATACCCGCCCGGGGGCCTGTAAAAAGGTTTTGAGCAGCAAGAACTCGTAGCGGGTCAGGGGTAAAACTTCACCGCACCAGCTTATTCGGGCGGCAGGTTCATTTAGCTCAAATTGCCCGATACGCATCGTTTCTGCTGGCGCGGCGGATTTTTGCATCCGCCGTAAAATTGTCCTTACCCGGGCGCAAACCTCTCGCGGAGAAAAAGGCTTGGCGACGTAGTCGTCGGCGCCCATTTCCAGCCCGAGGAGTTTATCCACTTCATCACTGCGTGCCGTGAGAAACAGCACCGGAAGTGACGGATGCTGCGCCAGCAGCTGGCGGCAGAGTTCAAAACCGCTGATGTCCGGCAGCCCAACATCCAGAATGGCGAGCGCCGGGATCTGCCGCCGCGCCTCCTCCAGCATCGGTAAACCGCGCTCAAACGCCTTTACCGCAAAGCCTTCCTGCTGAAGCATGTAGATAAGCGTATCGGCGATACTGGTTTCGTCTTCAACCAGCCAGACCACAGGTTGTTGCATGGTTCATCCCTGAATTAATGCCATGGCATAATCGGCACGGCGCTGATGGCGTTTTTCGGCGAGCCTTCCACCACTTTGTCGGAATAGGCAAGATAAGCAAGCGTATTGCGCTTCGCATCATAGAAACGCACTACCTGCAGCTTTT
Source organism: Enterobacter sp. ZOR0014 (assembly GCF_000798855.1). Classification (NCBI taxonomy): domain Bacteria; kingdom Pseudomonadati; phylum Pseudomonadota; class Gammaproteobacteria; order Enterobacterales; family Enterobacteriaceae; genus Enterobacter; species Enterobacter sp. ZOR0014. The sequence continues at coordinate 14,821 of NZ_JTLF01000335.1, forward strand.
TGAACACCAGCGACGTCCGTTTCTGGAACACCACGTCACCCTGCGCTTTACCGTTTTTAATTTTATCGCTCAGCTCAACCGGCCCCACCTGCTGGCAGGAGATCGCCGCATCTGAGGTATCTTCCGCCAGCCCCAGACCGCCTTTAATACCGCCCGTCTTCGCACGGCTGACGTAGCAGGTGACGTTTTTCACATCTGGATCGTCAAACGCCTCCACCACAATTTTGTGGTCCGGGCCAAACATTTTGAACACGGTATCGACAGATCCAATCTGTTCCGCTTGCGCCGCACGGCCAACAACCAGCAACAGAGCGGTAAGAAGCAAAGTCTTGTATTTCATATTGTTACCATTCTTTAAAATTGCATTGAGCGATTATTCAACACTTTAGACAAAAATGTAGCAAGATCACAGGATTAGAATATATTCGCCCAAAACGGGGGAGAAAAGGCATTAATGCGCAAAAAAAACACTGAATGCTAAAACATCAAAAAATGCTATTATCCGCTAACCTGTTATCAGGCACCTGCTGTTTTAAGGATGAGGATAGTATATGGATCAGGCTGGAATTATTCGCGACCTGCTCACCTGGCTGGAAGGTCATCTCGACCAGCCTTTGTCACTGGATAATGTGGCGGCTAAAGCAGGCTATTCCAAGTGGCATCTGCAAAGGATGTTCAAGGATGTCACCGGTCATGCTATCGGGGCCTATATTCGCGCACGTCGTTTGTCCAAGTCTGCGGTGGCATTGCGCCTGACCGCGCGGCCCATTCTGGATATTGCCTTGCAGTATCGTTTTGATTCGCAGCAGACCTTCACCCGTGCGTTTAAAAAACAGTTCTCGTTGACGCCAGCGCTCTATCGCCGCTCGCCAGACTGGAGCTCGTTTGGTATGCGTCCGCCGCTGCGTCTGGGCGAGTTCGCCATGCCGAAATACGAAATTGTCACGCTGCCGGAAACCCATCTGATCGGTACGACCCAGAGCTACTCCTGTTCTCTTGAGCAGATTTCTGAGTTCCGTCATCAGATGCGTGTCCAGTTCTGGCGCGACTTCCTGAGTCATGCGCCAGCGATCCCACCGATCCTCTATGGTCTCAACGAAACGCACCCAAGCCAGGAAAAAGACGACGAGCAGGAGGTGTTCTACACCACCGCGCTGACGCCAGAGATGGCAAATGGTTATATTCAGGGGTCTAAACCGGTCGTGCTGGAAGGCGGCGAATACGTGATGTTCTCGTATGAAGGACTGGGAACGGGCGTTCAGGAGTTCATCCTGACCGTTTACGGAACCTGCATGCCGATGCTGAATCTGAATCGCCGTAAAGGTCAGGACATTGAGCGCTACTACCCGGCGCAGGATGCGAAACCGGAAGAAGGCCCAATCAATCTGCGGATGGAATTCTTAATTCCGATACGTCGTTAACGCTGCAGTTCATCAAGCGCAGGGGCATCGAGATGCGAAATGTCCCCTGCCATCTCCACGACCCAACCCGACGCCAGCCACGCACTTTCCTGATAATCAATTCGGGAAATAGAGCAGTTGCGCAGACGCAGACGACGTTCAGCATAAGCCGGTAATCCCAGAATGGTGCTCACCAGGCAGCCCAGCGCAATACCGTGACTCACCAGCAGCGGACGGCTACCTGCCGGAAGCTTCAGACATTCCGCCAGTGCGGCATGCATACGCACGCTCAGCTCCTGCATGGATTCCCCCTCAGGGATGCGGCCATCTTCGGTACCGTTGACCAGCGTACGACGCCAGCCCTCTTCCGTTTCGGTCAGCGTATCGATATGGCGTTTTTCCAGCACGCCCATATCCAGCTCGCGCAGACGCGGCTCAAGCATCACGTCACAGCCGCAGGCATCTGCGATGATGCGCGCTGTCTGCTGCGTGCGACCTAAATCGCTGGTGATCACGTGGGTAATGCCCAGCGTCCTGGCACGCTCTGCCACCTGCCACGCTTGCTGGATCCCCTTCTCAGTGAGAGGACTGTCTGACTGGCCTTGAATACGTCGCTCGGCGTTCCACTGCGTCTCACCGTGGCGAACAAGGTATACCTGTAACATGCTTTTTTTCCGTTATACTGCGATGAGTTTTTTTTGAATCGAGCTTAATTATGCACCATGTTGTCTCTGCTACCACCAATCCTGCCAAAATTCAGGCAATTCTAAAGGCTTTTGAAGAGATTTTCGGCGAAGGATCCTGCCATATCGAAGCCATCGGCGTCGAGAGTGGCGTACCTGAACAGCCGTTTGGCAGCGATGAAACGCGCGCTGGCGCACGAAATCGCGTGGCAAATGCTAAAGCCGCGGCCCCAAAGGCGGACTTCTGGGTCGCCATTGAAGCCGGGATCGACGAAGGTGCCACCTTTAGCTGGGTAGTGATAGAAAGCCGAGAGCAGCGCGGTGAAGCGCGTTCTGCCACCCTGCCGCTGCCAGAGATCATTCTGAACAAAGTGCGCGAAGGCGAAGCGCTCGGGCCGGTGATGTCACAGTACACCGGCATTGATGAGATTGGGCGCAAAGAAGGGGCGATTGGCGTCTTTACTGCGGGCACGCTCACGCGTTCAGGCGTTTACCACCAGGCGGTGATTTTGGCGTTAAGCCCGTTCCATAACGCGATTTATCGTTAGGTATTTTTCAACAACACCGCTTCCAGCCACTGGCGCAGCTCGACCGGCGCAGACTTCAGGCTGTTCGAGCCGCGGGTGATCGTCGCGATGCCCGCGCCCAGCTCATTTTTCAGCTCACGCTGGCTCATCTCACCGCGCAGTAGTTCTTCAATGATCCGCACGCGCGTGCCCAGCGCTTCACGCTCGTCTGGGGTCAGCATCAGCTGCATAAGAGGTAAGTGCAAATCCTGATCGTAAGACTGGCGAAGCAGCTCCACAAAACGAAGCCACTCCTGGTGACGCTGTTCGGCCATTGCCGAGGAATACGGGGAATGCTGGGTCATGTTATGCTGCCTCTTGTACTCATTAGCGAGTACAGCATAACACAACCCACGCCGATCAGTAACGTCTCTGCCACTCGGCATCGCTCATCAGGGTATCTTTCTGCCCCATGAAGTAGCGATAGTAAGCATCGTACGCCAGCACGTTCTTCACATAACCGCGCGTTTCTGAGAAAGGAATGCTCTCCACAAACGCCACGGCATCAATGCGTCCGGCGCTGTTGCCGAGCCAGGTACGCACGCGCCCCGGCCCCGCGTTATACGCCGCCGAAGAGAAAATGCGGTTATTGCCAAACTGCTGATAAACATACTGCAGATAGCTGGTACCGATGTTGATGTTGGTATCCGGATCGAGAAGCTGTGAGGGGCTACTGTACCCGGGAATGTTAAACATCTTCACCGTATGGGTCGCCGTTCCCGGCATAATTTGCATCAGACCGCTGGCCCCCACCGGGGAGCGGACTTTCGGATTCCAGGCACTCTCCTGACGGGCAATCGCCATCGCGTAACTTTGCGGGATATCTTTGCCGCTGGTGTAGCGTTCGAAAAGATCGTTGTACGCCAGCGGGAAACGCTCTTCAAGATGATCCCAAAGCTTACCGGCGATCGTCGCCTGCACGCTCAGATCCCACCAGTGGTTATCAAACGCATAGCGGGCAAGCTGGGCTTTCTCGTCGGTGGTGCGACTGGTTACCAGATTCGCCCACTCGCTGCGCGCGGTATTGTCCATATTCCAGTACATCAGCTCGCGCACGCGCGCCATCTCTGGCCCCTGCGTCAGCGCCGGGTTCGCATTCGCGGGCGCTTTATCAATGCGGAAGGTATACTCCTCGCCCAGGCGCTGCGCGGCCACCATCGGGTAGAAGCCGCGCTGCTGCATCAGGCCGTGGAGGATCTCTTTGGCTTCATCATCACGACCGCGCTCCATCAGCAGATCGGCCTGCCAGTAGCGCCATTCATCTTTCTCTTTGGCGTCCATCGGCAAACGTGCGAGCCAGGTATTCAGCCCCCGGCGATCGCCGGTGCCCAGCGCCATGCGCACGCGGCGCTCCACCAGCGACGTGGAGTTCGAACGCATAATGGCATCATCTCGCCAGCGTGCCTGTTCGTCGGTCACATCCGTGCCCATCAGTCGCCACGCCACGATGTCACGCAGCTCCTGGGTTTGATCGTCATTCAGCTGCTGAGCCTGCACCAGCTGCGGGATCATCAGCCGGGCGTTTTCCACATCGTCGCGCGCCACGCTGGCAAAAGCCACCGCCGCCATCTGACGGGTAAAGTCGGTCGCGCCCGTGCTGCGGGCAAAGGTCAGGACGCTGTTCGGATCGTTTGCCAGCGCGATAACGGCCGTAGAGATCGTCTGATAATCGGAGGGCATCTGGCCCGCCAGTGCGGTCACCAGGCGCGTGTTGCCGGCTTTCATCGCCAGGCGAATACGCTCAAGATAGGCCAGCGGATCCTGCTTGCCGGAGGCTCGCCACGCGCCAAACAGCGAATCACAGGCATTCGGCTGGCTTTTGCCGGTCAGCCAAAGATCCTTCGCCCCGGCCCAGGCCTCTTCCTGCTGTCCGGTCGCCCATTTCGCATAGTAGTAGTTACATTGCGCTTCGGTGGTATTCGGCTTATCGGGGCTAAACGCCAGCAGCCCGCGCCAGTCTTCGCGACGCGCCAGTTCATTCACAAAACGAGATTGCAGGGTTCGCGCAGGCGGCAGGGTCGGGTTCGCCTGAATGAAATTATTCACGGTGACGGTCGGCTGGTTCATGAGATCGTCAGTGATCTGGCGATACTCCAGATACGGATACAGCGGATAATCCTTCAGCGTCGGCATCAGCGCCTGCACGGTATCCATCTGCTTATTGTCCCACGCCTGTTTAATCTGGGCGTAGCGATTACGTTGTTCATCCAGTGAATCGGCATGCACCGCCTGGCTTACCGCCATTACGCATACGCTGGCAGCCAGCAGACGCCAGACCACCTGTTTGGCTTTTTCCACAAGCTCTTCCCCATTGTTTTTTCGTCAATTGCAGCGTCTTGCCACGTCAAAGTCACACCAACTTATGCTAACCAGGCATCCTGCAACGCGCCACGTTATGGACACTTTTTTACCTTTCTTGCGCGTTTTAACACTCCCGACGTTCCTGGCTGGGATTAGGGCGTGAAAAAGGCTACACTTCGAGGCTGAAATTCCTTCTCATTACGATAAAAGAGGCGAAGTCCAACGTGGCTCAATTCGTTTATACCATGCATCGTGTCGGCAAAGTTGTCCCGCCGAAACGTCATATTCTTAAAAATATCTCGCTGAGCTTCTTCCCGGGCGCAAAAATTGGTGTTCTGGGTCTCAACGGTGCCGGTAAGTCCACCCTGCTGCGCATCATGGCCGGCATCGATACAGACATCGAAGGTGAAGCCCGTCCGCAGCCTGGCATCAAGATCGGCTACCTGCCGCAGGAACCTCAGCTGAACCCGGAACACACCGTTCGTGAATCCGTTGAAGAAGCGGTTTCCGAAGTGGTTAACGCCCTGAAAGGTCTGGATGAAGTGTATGCCAAATACGCCGAGCCGGATGCAGACTTCGACAAGCTGGCCGCTCAGCAGGGCAAGTTTGAAGAGATTATCCAGGCGCACGATGGTCATAACCTGAACGTGCAGCTGGAGCGCGCGGCCGATGCCCTGCGCCTGCCGGACTGGGATGCGAAAATCGCCAATCTTTCCGGGGGTGAACGCCGCCGCGTAGCGCTGTGCCGCCTGCTGCTGGAAAAACCAGACATGCTGCTGCTCGACGAACCCACCAACCACCTGGATGCGGAATCCGTGGCGTGGCTGGAACGCTTCCTGCACGACTTCGAAGGCACCGTGGTGGCAATTACCCACGACCGTTACTTCCTCGACAACGTCGCAGGCTGGATCCTGGAGCTGGACCGCGGTGAAGGTATTCCATGGGAAGGTAACTACTCCTCCTGGCTGGAGCAGAAAGATCAGCGTCTGGCGCAGGAAGCTTCTCAGGAAGCCGCGCGTCGTAAGTCTATCGAGAAAGAGCTGGAGTGGGTTCGTCAGGGTGCTAAAGGCCGTCAGTCTAAGGGCAAAGCCCGTCTGGCACGCTTTGAAGAGCTGAACAACACCGAATACCAGAAACGTAACGAGACCAACGAACTGTTTATTCCGCCTGGAGCACGTCTGGGGGATAAAGTGGTTGAAGTCACCAATCTGCGTAAGTCATACGGCGATCGCCTGCTGATTGACGATCTGACCTTCTCCGTACCAAAAGGGGCTATCGTCGGGATCATCGGTCCGAACGGCGCGGGTAAATCGACGCTGTTCCGCATGATGTCCGGTCAGGAGCAGCCTGACAGCGGCTCTATCACCCTGGGTGAAACCGTGAAGCTGGCGTCCGTTGACCAGTTCCGTGACGCGATGGATAACAGCAAAACCGTGTGGGAAGAAGTGTCCGGCGGTCTGGATATTATGCGTATCGGCAACACCGAGATGCCAAGCCGCGCTTACGTTGGCCGCTTCAACTTCAAAGGCACCGACCAGGGCAAACGCGTGGGCGAGCTGTCCGGCGGTGAGCGCGGTCGTCTGCACCTGGCGAAGCTGCTGCAGGTTGGCGGTAACGTACTGCTGCTCGATGAACCGACCAACGACCTGGACATCGAAACCCTGCGCGCGCTGGAAAACGCCCTGCTGGAGTTCCCGGGCTGCGCGATGGTTATCTCGCACGACCGTTGGTTCCTTGACCGTATCGCGACCCACATTCTGGACTACCAGGATGAAGGGAAAGTGGAGTTCTTCGAAGGTAACTTCACCGAATACGAAGAGTACAAGAAACGCACGCTGGGCGCTGACGCGCTGGAGCCGAAGCGTATTAAGTACAAGCGTATTGCGAAATAAAAGCAAAACGGCAACTTCGGTTGCCGTTTTTAGTATTTGTTCCCTATCCCCGTGGGAGAGGGCCAGGTGAGGGCATCAGGCCGTACAGTTCGTAGGCCGGGTAAGCGTCAGCGCCACCCGGCTTTTTTATTTGTCCACGTAATACCGCTTCACCTCGTCAAACTGTATCGCAAAGTCGATATAGCTCATCAGCGCAGGCGAGTTCAGCTTGCGGCTCGGATAAGCCAGCCACAAATCATTCCCCTCGACGTTCCATTCAGGCAGCACCTTCACCAGCGCCCCTGTCTCAATCTTATCTTCCAGAAGAAAGGCGGGTAATAGCGTGATCCCGGCGCCAGCAATCGCACATTCACGGGCGTACACCAGGTTATCCGTCATGTGGGCGTTATCCGGCAGGTAGCGGTAATCCTCACTCGCGCTTCGCAGCAGCCACTCAGACCAGGCTTTGTGGGTAATGCAGCGGTGCTCCACCAGCTGGCGGGGATGGATTAACGACTCCCGACGCGCCAGATAGTCGGGTGAAGCCAGCATATAGCGCGGACAATGTCCGATCATCCGGCCAATCAGGGAGGAGTCCTGCGGCTTACCGGTACGCAGCGCCACGTCAAAGCCGGACTCGACCAGATCCACCACATCATCAGAGATCGACACGTCCAGCGACACGTCAGGATAGCGAAGCTGGAATTCGGCATTCATATGCGCCAGCAGCGTCGCACCAATTCCCGCCGGGCAGGTGATGCGCAGCCGCCCGCTCGGGTTTTCGCGTAGCCGCTGAATGGCATACTCCGCCCGCTCGCTGGCCGCCAGCATTTCGCGACAGTGCACCAGATAATGCTCGCCTGCAAAAGTCAGGCTGATTCTGCGCGTCGTGCGGTTGAGCAGGCGTATTCCTACCTGCTGCTCCAGCTGGCTTATTCGCTGGCTGACGCTGGATTTTGGCAGTTCAGCCTTCTGTGCCGCAGCAGTAAAGCTACCCATCTCCGCCACCAGCGCAAACAGCGCCATATCCTGAAGCTGTTTAAACATGATTGTTCATCCTGTGAGAACACTTCGTTCTTGATTGTCCATCTTATCATGCAGCTGATCACTTAATAGACTAGCCTCAATAAAACGCATGCCATTGAGGAGTCCATCCATGTCAGTTAAAGCCATTGCCGTTAATCCTGCGAATCCCGGCACGTTCATTGAAATCGCCCCGCCGATGCCGCAGCCCGGCGAGCACGATCTGCTTGTTGAAGTGAAAGCTGTGTCTGTTAACCCGGTCGACACCAAGGTGCATGCAGGCATTGTCAAAAACGGGCTGAACGAGCCGCGCATTCTCGGGTGGGATGCCAGCGGTATCGTTAAAGCCGTGGGCGCGGCCGTTACGGGATTTAAACCCGGTGACGAAGTGTGGTACGCAGGGGATATCACTCGTCCGGGCAGCAATACCACCCATCAGCTGATCGATGCGCGTATTGTCGGGCACAAACCTGCCAGCCTTGGCTGGGCAGCAGCAGCCGCATTGCCGTTGACCGCGCTGACCGCCTGGGAAGGGTTGTTCGAACGGCTGAACATTCAGGATGCGGACGCGGATAAAACGCTGTTGATTATTGGCGGCGCGGGCGGCGTGGGCTCGCTGGCGATCCCGTTTGCAAAGCACAACAGCAAGGTGAACATCATCGCGACAGCATCAAGAGAAGATTCCGCCCGGTGGTGCCGCGAGCGCGGTGCGGATCGGGTCGTGAACTACCGCGACCTGAAAGGTGAGCTGGCAAAACAGGGTATCACTTATGTGGATTACATTTTCATCCTCAATGACACCGACGGCCACTGGGATGCCGTCAGCGAACTGATCGCACCGCAGGGGCACATCTGCTCCATCGTTGAGAACGCGCATCCGCTGAACCAGGATAAGCTGAAATCGAAATCCGCCGCCCTGCACTGGGAGTTTATGTACACCCGCAGCATGTACCAGACCGCTGATATGGCGCGTCAGGGTGAGATCTTAAACGAGGTTGCAAAGCTGGTGGACAACGGCGTGGTGGAAAGCTCGCTCAGCGAAACGCTTCACGGATTGAGCGTGGAAAGCATTACCGAGGCGCACCGCAAAGTGCTGGAGGGACATATGCGAGGGAAAGTAGTGGTTGCGTTCTGAAGGCGCTGATGCCCTCTCCCACAGGGAGAGGGTGGTTAAAGCTTACCCTTGCTCCCCCATCATCTCCTTCACCAGCTCGACGCAGCGCAGGAAACGGGAGTCGTAGTCCGACTCTTCAACATGCACAAACTCAACGTTGTTTTCGTTGAGCATCTCCACCAGCATGGACTGGAACTCGCGCCTGTCTACGGAGCTGCCGAGGCTGCGCATGCCATCAGCGACCCATGGCGTGTTGTTTTCCAGCAGGATCACCAGGTCAAAGCGGTATTCGTCAATCAGCGCCTGCACGAACGGGTGCTCGCGCCCTTCGTACTTTTTACAGAACGCCTGCGTGGTGACGAAATCGGTATCAATAAACGCCACTTTGTTGGCATATTTGACCGCAAAATCAATGTACTGGGCGTGGCCGAGCGCGATTTTATCGTAGTCGGAATACTGCAGCGCCATCTCGTCACCGCCGAGGTGCGAGAAAACGTAATCGCGGCCATATTCCCACGCACTGGTCGTGTTGAAGATATTCGCCAGCTTATTAACGAGAGTGGATTTTCCGCTCGACTCACCGCCCAGGATCGCAACGGTACGTACAAAGAAGGGCTTTACCTCGGTCGGGATATAATCCCAGTAGCGGAACGGGTTTTCGCGGATCTGCGCCCCGCTGATGTTCATGAAGGTCCGTTTCGGATCGATCAGCACCGTCTCGATGCCCAGATGCTCGCGGAACTGCGGCGCGTCGGACTCTTCAGAGGTGTAGATCCAGTTAGGCGCAATGCCCTTCTCTTCCATAAACGCTTTGATGCCGTTGCTCCACACGTCCCAGCCGTGCGGATAGGGCTCCATGCCCTCTTCGTTAAAAGCATGAATGCGAATGTTTTTCTGGTACTTAAAGGTCTGGAGCAGCCAGCGCAGGCGGTCAGGCACCGTCGGCTGCTGCGACATGGCGCTGTCCTCGAACAGCAGGCGGTCACGGGTTTCATCGTACCCCATAATGATGTGCAGCTCGTCCACCTGGCTACAGGCGCGCTGAATCAGGTAGATGTGACCAGTATGCAGCGGGTAAAACTTGCCAAACACCACGCCGATGTTCTTTTGCATACGGGGAAATTCAAGTCCCAGGAAACGGTGCAGCGCTTCGAGCTTCTGCGCGCTGGGGCTTTTGATTTTGGCGTTCAGCAGCTGGCTTAAATAGCCTTTGGTCATACCGCTGGCGTCCGCCACCTGCTGCAACGTGCAGCCTTTCTGGCGGATTGCGGTTTTGATGTAGTCAAATGATGACATAAATTACGGTGCCTCCTGCAAAATCGAATACGTAATTATAAGTCGTCAAAGACATTTAACGCATCTGCGAGTTTTTTAACGCCAAAAACCTGCATCCCTTCCGGGATTTTTTTCGGCACGTTAGCGGCGGGCACAATCGCGCGGCGGAAGCCGTGTTTTGCCGCTTCGGAGATACGCTCCTGGCCGCTCGGCACCGGTCGGATCTCTCCTGCCAGGCCAACCTCGCCAAACACCACCAGATCCTGCGGCAGCGGCCTGTCGCGCAGGCTGGAGACCATCGCCAGCAGCAACGCCAGGTCCGCGCTGGTTTCCGAGACCTTCACCCCGCCCACCACGTTCACGAAGACGTCCTGATCCGCCATCTGCAGACCACCGTGACGGTGCAGCACCGCCAGCAGGATCGCCAGACGGTTCTGTTCCAGACCCACCGCCACGCGACGCGGGTTGCCCATCATCGAGTGATCCACCAACGCCTGGATTTCAACCAGCAGCGGGCGCGTTCCTTCCCATAGCACCATGACCGAACTGCCGGAGGTGACTTCGTCGCCACGGCTCAGGAAGATGGCCGACGGGTTGCTGACTTCACGCAGCCCCTGCTCCGTCATGGCAAAAACACCTAATTCATTCACCGCGCCAAAACGGTTTTTATGGCTGCGCAGGGTGCGGAAGCGGGAATCCGCGTCGCCGTCGAGCATCACCGAGCAGTCGATACAGTGTTCGAGCACTTTTGGCCCGGCCAGGGAACCGTCTTTCGTCACATGGCCGACCATCACAATCGCCACGCCGCGCGTTTTGGCGAAGCGTGTCAGGTAGGCCGCGGTTTCGCGCACCTGCGCCACGCTGCCCGGCGAGGACTGAATGTCCGCCATGTGCATCACCTGAATGGAGTCGATCACCATCAGCTTCGGCTGCTCTTCTTCGGCGATCATGCAGATCTGCTCAATGCTGGTTTCCGACAGCATATTCAGGTTGCCGGTTGGCAGGCCCAGGCGGTGCGCACGCATCGCCACCTGCTGGAGTGATTCTTCCCCCGTGACGTACAGGGTTTTCATCTGCTCGGCGAGCTTACAAAGCGTTTGCAGCAGCAGGGTCGATTTACCCGCCCCGGGGTTACCGCCGATCAGAATCGCACTGCCCGGCACCACGCCGCCGCCGAGCACGCGGTCAAACTCTTTGAACCCGGTGGAGAAGCGCGGTAACGCTTCCAGGCTGATGTCTGAAAGCTTTTGCACCTTCGACACGCCTGCATTGCCCGCATAGCCGCTCAGGCGTTCATTGCGGGCCACACTCGGCGAAGCCGCCACACCACGCACTTCGGTGATGGTGTTCCAGGCATGACAGGCGCTGCATTGCCCCTGCCAGCGCGGATAATCCGCACCACATTCATTACAGACAAATGCGCGTTTTGGAGCTTTCGCCACGGTGTACCTCGTTATTTCTGTGCGGACTGCGTGCCGGGTAGCGCTTACGCTTACCCGGCCTACAAAGCAGACCGTTATTTCTGATTAAGGCTGCCAGAAAGGATGCAGAACACCCCCATCAGGTCAGCATGACGGATAGTCACTTCCGTCTTTTCGTTCACTTTTGGCTTGGCATGGTAGGCAATGCCAAGACCAGCAGCTTTGATCATCGGCAGGTCGTTCGCGCCGTCCCCGATGGCGACGGTCTGGACCACCGGGATTTCATATTTTTCGGCCAGACGGGTCAGGGTGTTAGCTTTGTACTGCGCATCCACGATGTCGCCAATCACCTGTCCGGTCAGCTTGCCGTCCATAATTTCCAGTTCGTTGGCCACCACGGTGGTCAAATGCAGTTTCTCGCGCAGATAATCCGCGAAGAAGGTGAAGCCACCGGAGGCAATCGCCACCTTCCAGCCAAGGGACTGCAGCTTCAGCACCAGTTGCGTCAGTCCTGGCATCAGCGGCAGCACATCACGCACCTGGCGCAGGATGTTAGCATCGGCCCCTTTCAGGGTCGCCACGCGCTGTCTCAGGCTGGCGGTGAAATCCAGCTCGCCGCGCATCGCACGTTCAGTGACTTCCGCCACCAGCTCACCGCTGCCTGCCAGTTTAGCAATCTCGTCAATACACTCGATCTGAATAGCGGTGGAGTCCATGTCCATGACCAGCAGACCCGGCGTTTTCAGGTGCGGAATTTTACCGAGCGGGGCAACGTCCAGCCCTGCGTCATGCGCCAGACGCGTGGCACGCTGCGTCAGAGAACCCGCCAGGCGGATAACCTGGTAATCTTCTACGCACCAGGCGGCGACGATGACCATTGCCGCACCCAGTTTGGTTTGATACTGGGTCAGGCGTTGCTTATCCAGGCCGCGTCCATACAGCAGCCAGCCGCTACGGCCAGCGTGGTAATCCAGAGGCATCACCTCATCGCCACTTAACGAGAGCGGCAATCCTGGCCATAAAGAGACATCCGTTGGCAGGTCACACCAGGTAATGTTCGGCATCAAAGCTCCTGTAATTTCGTTCGCGCCGGAAGGTTCCAGAGGGAAAATAACGCATGAGGCTACCCTGTAACCATCACTTCTGGCAACATTAAGCCCTAAATTTTCAGCAGGTGGAATATGGCTCGCGCAAAACTGAAATTCCGGCTTCATCGCGCCGTGATTGTCCTTTCCTGTCTCGCACTGTTAGTGGCATTGATGCAAGGGGCATCGTGGTTTAGCCAGAATCATCAACGGCAGCGTAACCCGCAGTTTGAAGAGCTGGCCCGTACGCTGGCGCGTCAGGTGACCCTTAACGTCGCCCCCTATATGCGCACCGAGACGCCGGACGATAAGCGCATCGGCCAGATCCTGCGTCAGCTTACGGAAAACAGCCGCATTCTCGATGCGGGCGTGTACGATGAAAAAGGCGACCTGATTGCCCGCGCCGGTGAGCACGTCGACGTGCGCGACAGGCTGGCGCTGGACGGCAAAAAAGCCGGAGGCTATTTCAACCAGCAGCTCGTCGAACCTGTTCAGGGAAAAAATGGCCCGCTGGGCTATCTGCGCCTGACGCTCGACACTCACACCCTGCCGACCGAAGCCAAGCAGGTGGATAACACCACCAATATTCTGCGCCTGATGTTATTACTCTCACTGGCGATTGGCGTGGTGCTGGCGCGCACGCTGCTGCAGGGTAAGCGCACCCGATGGCAACAGTCGCCGTTCCTGCTGACCGCCAGCAAGTCGGTTCCGGAAGACGAAGAGAGCGAGAAGAAAGAATAGTGATAAAGTAGGCGGAGGATATGGAAAAGGAACTCTGCCATGACGACGTTACGCCTGCTTATCTCTGACTCTTACGATCCCTGGTTTAATCTCGCGGTGGAAGAGTGCATCTTCCGCCAGATGCCCGCCACCCAGCGCGTACTGTTTCTCTGGCGCAATGCCGACACGGTGGTGATTGGCCGCGCGCAAAACCCGTGGAAAGAGTGCAACACCCGCCGCATGGAAGAGGACCACGTCCGCCTGGCGCGCCGCAGCAGCGGCGGTGGAGCCGTGTTTCACGATCTGGGCAACACTTGCTTTACCTTTATGGTAGGCAAGCCGGAATACGACAAAAGCATCTCTACGTCGATTGTGCTGAACGCGCTGAATGCGCTCGGCGTAACCGCAGAGGCGTCAGGCCGGAACGATCTGGTCGTCAAGACCCCCGAGGGCGACCGGAAGGTCTCCGGCTCAGCCTATCGCGAAACAATGGATCGCGGGTTCCACCACGGCACTCTGCTGCTGAATGCCGATCTCAGCCGGCTGGCTAACTACCTCAATCCTGACAAGAAAAAGTTACAGGCTAAGGGCATTACCTCCGTACGCGGCCGCGTGGCGAATCTGGTGGAGCTTCTGCCGGGTATTACTCACGAGCAGATTTGCGACGCGATCCGTGAGGCCTTCTTTTCGCACTACGGCGAGCGTGTGGAGGCGGAAGTGATTTCCCCTGATAAAACGCCTGACCTGCCCAACTTCGCTGAAACCTTTGCCCGCCAGAGCAGCTGGGAGTGGAACTTCGGCCAGGCACCGGCGTTTTCACATCTGCTGGATGAACGTTTTACCTGGGGCGGCGTGGAGCTGCACTTTGACGTGGAGAAAGGTCATATTACCCGCACACAAATTTTTACGGATAGTCTTAACCCGGCACCGCTGGAAGCGTTGGCGTCACGCCTGCAGGGCTGTGTATACCGTCCCGATATGCTGCAACATGTGTGCGACGGGTTGCTTGAACATTACCCGGAACAAGAGCGGGAACTCCGAGAATTATCGGCGTGGATTGCTCAGGCGATAAAATAATTCTCGCCCCCGGTTAAGAAGAGAAAACAGCTTCCTCCGTTGTTATCCTGCCGGAATGTGTAAATACAACCGTGAATGTATTTACACATTTTAATAAAACTCAATTCAGAGATTAGAAATACTCATTACAGAAATAACAATAACCATTAATAGAATCCCTGCGCTTGCATTTCAGCAAGTTAATGACTTCACGGAAATTTATACATTTATTTTATTAATGGTTAAGGAATAACAATGAAAAAGCTTCTTCTCGCAACGCTGATTGCGATGACCTCTTCGGCTGCATTCGCCGAAGGCAGCATCGTCATGAAGGTTCAGGGCAAGATGAACCATGCATCCTGTACGCCGGAACTCAGTAACGGCGGATCGATTGATTTTGGCACAATCGCGCTGGACCAGCTTTCTCCAACCCAGACCAACCAGATGGGTCATAAAGATATGTCTCTGACGATCAATTGCCCGTCAGCGACTAAAGTGGCATGGAGTATTGCTGATAACAAAGAAGATTCCAATGCGGCGACCTACCTGAACTCCAGCGAGTTTTACATTCGTGACGCCACAGACAATGGTGGGGACGTTTACGGTTCAGGTACCACCTACGGCGTAGGTACCACCGCTGCTGGCGATAAAATTGGCGCCTATGCAATCAGTACCCGCATCAATGAGATCACCGCTAACGGTGTGCCTGCTCAGGCGATCTTTGCGCCAAACTTCCTCAACAGCAAAGGCGAATATATGTGGCGTAACCTGGCCACCGGTGTGATTGCCAACGGTAACGCCGAGATCATGACCGCTACCAGACCAGGTTATACCGCACCGCTGGCCATCACCAGCGTTGTCTACCCGTTCAAAGTCTCTCTGGCCATTGTTAACACTGACCGTCTGACCACCACTGACGAAGCGCAGCTGAGCGGCGAAACCACCATCACTCTGGTTTATCTCTAACAGATAAAAACGCGTGACTCAACGGCGGATATTTCCGCCGTTTCTGCATAAAACATACGTTCAGAAATGTTTAATCGACATTATAAAATCTCAATACTGTCGTAAGAAAATCTAACTATTTAATGCGTTGATTCGTTAATAGAATCGGCCGCGACTCTTATGCCAGAAATTATCTTTTGGCAAGATTCATTTAAATTAAAAATATCCGAATTATCTCTTTCTATGGTTAAGGAATAACAATGAAAAAGTGCCTTCTCGCCACCGTTATGATGATGGCGGCGACAGCAGTTTATGCCGAACCTACTGCAATGTTAAAAGTTCACGGTACGCTGACCAGCGCAGGCTGCGTTCCTGAAATTAGCAACGGCGGCGTGGCCGATTTTGGCGAAGTGGGTCTGGACTCACTCTCCTCCGGTGTGGCTTATCAGGCTGGGCATAAAGATGTCACTCTGACCATCACATGTCAGTCTGCGACCCGCGTCGGCTGGACAATCAAAGATGACCGCAAAGACTCAAACGCGGGCGCACATAAAACGTCAAGCGAGTTCCATGTGGATAACGCTACCGCAAGCGGCGCACAGGCATACGGCGATTACCAGCTCAACGGTGTCGGAAAAACCAGCGCTGGCGAAAGTATCGGTGCCTATTCAGTTTCAACTTACATGAACGCGGTCACTGCTGACGGTGCAACCGTTCAGCCTATCGCCGCAGCGATGTATACCGGCGGTACCATCAGCAGCAGAAGCTGGATCAACCTGTGGGCCACCGGCATCCTCACTAACGATGGTACCGACGTCATGACCGTTGCCAAAACCGGCGAACGCGCTCCGCTGGCCTTCACGACGGCGGCCTTCCCTCTGAAGATCGCGCTGGCGATTGCGCCAAGCAAAAATCTGACCCTGACTGACAGGACCGACCTGGACGGTCAGTCCACAATCACGCTGGTTTATCTGTAACCCGTATTCACGACGCCAAACTCCCCGCTCAGGCGGGGAGTTTTAACCCATTGTTCAATATCAATATTCATGGAAAGAATTGTGAAAATTTCCCCTTTGGTCTGCGCTCTTTTTCTCACCCTTCCAGCGACAGTCTATGCTGCAGGCATGGTGCCAGAAACCACACTGCTGATGATTGATGAAGCCAACCACGGCGGTGTCATGAGTGTGAAAAACACGGACTCCATCCCCACTCTGCTTTATACCTCCATTAACGACATCGAGGGGGAGAATGGGGTCAAGCTCAACGTCACTCAGCCGGTTGTACGCCTTGAGCCAGGCCAGGAACAGCAGGTGCGCTTTATTCTTGAAACCAAAGAACCGCTGACCGTTGAACATTATAAACGCGTGATCTTTGAAGGCATTCCGCCTAAAACCAAAGATAAAAACGTTAAAGTCGGTATCAATCTTCGTCAGGATTTACCGGTGTTGATCCATCCTAAAAATCTTCCTGTTGTCACGGATGCATGGAAATTACTGACCTGGTCCGTACAAGAGAAAGAGGTTCAGGTCCGTAATACCTCGCCGTACGTTGTACGTTTTTCCACATCAGTGACGCTACTGCCTTCCCACACCGAGGGAGTGGTTAATAAAACCTTTATCCTGCCGGGTGAGACCATGAAGGTGCAGACAAATACCCCGATCGGTAGCGGCGATAATGCCGTCGAGTTCAACCCTGCCAGTCGCTACGGGATTGAAGTGGACAAGTACACTGCCGCGCTTACACGCTGATATCACAGGGAATTTTTAGTGATACCGCGCGCTTTGCAAAACACGATGCGTCGAACAGCAGTGGCGGTCGCTTTTCTGCCGTTGTCGGCGCTGCATGCATCCGATCTGGATTTCAATACCGATATACTGGCCTCGCGGGGAATCAGTACTAATCTCGCCCATTACTTCTCTGATGCACAACGCTACCTGCCCGGCCAGCATGCCGTGCAGGTCAAAATTAACGGCGTTGAGAAGGGGAGCCTGGCCATTCGGGTTGGAGAAGAAGGGCAGCTTTGCATTGATGATGACTTCACCCGTGCTGCTGGCCTTCTGCCATTGAATATCGGCGAAAAAGAGAAATGTCATAACCTGCTGAAAGATTACCCTTCCGCGACGGTAACGCTTCTACCGAATACCGAATCACTGGAGATTTTCGTTCCCGCAGAGGCAATGGACACTGGATTTTATGCCGCGAAATATTACTCGCACGGCGGTGTTGCGGGCTTAATCAACTATAGCGCCTTCAGTAACATTAACGAGTACGGCTCGGGCGGG
>NZ_JTLF01000149.1:0-16205 GCF_000798855.1 Enterobacter sp. ZOR0014
GAACATCTGGATCGTATGCGCATGCTTCACATATTCGCGAGACTCCTCCATTGCTTTTTCGGCTTCGTCGAACTCACCTTTGCGGGCCATTTGTAATGCCGTAAGCGCGGCACTTCGCGCCGCCCCGGCGTTGACCAGCAGTTCCATGATCGTTGTCTCTAAATCTTCCATGAGGTCACTCCAGCAGTTTGAGGGCTTTTTCCAGTACGGCATCGCCTTTCATCATGCCGTAGTCCATCATGTCGATCACCGCGACTTTTTTGCCCAGTGGGTCAGCCTGTGCCTGCAGTTTTGCCTGCTCGTATTTAACCTGTGGCCCCAGCAATACGATGTCGGCCGTCGCGATGTTGTCTTTAAACTCCGCAACCGGAACGGCTTTAATGGTGACTTCAACCCCTTTTTTCTGCGCGGCGTCTTTCATACGTTGAACCAGCATGCTGGTTGACATTCCCGCTGCACAGCATAAAACGATGTTCTTCATAATCAGCCTCGATCTACATGTGTTTATTGATAATTATCCCGTGCAGACCGCTTCAACAACCGTTTTACCGCGATTGTGTGTCAGGCATCACAAAGAAAACGGCATTTTCCTGAAACCGGTTACAATTCTGACGGGAGGAGAGAAAATTAGGCGACGGTTGTTCGAACAATGCGGTTTTTTCCCTGCTGTTTAGCGCTATAAAGCGCGTTATCGACACTTCCCACCAGGTGTTCCAGCGGTTCGAAGTGCCATTCCCCCAGACCCGCACTGAACGTAACGTGCAGGTTTTCTTCCCGCCAGACGCGCCTTTCAACGGCGGTGCGCCAGGCGTCAAGCAATGAGAATGCGGCAGCGATCTGCTCGGCCTGGAAGATCACCGCGAACTCTTCTCCACCGTAGCGATAGACCGGGATGTTGTGTGGCTGCATTATCTGGATCCCTTCGCGCGCCACATTACGCAGGACAATGTCACCACTCAGATGTCCCCATGTGTCGTTGATCGATTTGAAGTTATCGATATCAATCAGCGCCAGTGCGAAAGGCTGGTGGGCGGTCAGCAGTTCATCCACATCATTGTCAAACGCGCGGCGGTTTTTGCAGCCGGTCAGCGCATCGTGAGTCGCCTGGCGAACATACGCCATCTCCCGCTCTTTATTGGACTGAATCGTGTGGCTCAGCATCGCTTCCAGACGCGGTGCCTGGCTGACATCGCCCGTTTTGATCGCATTGATAATGGTCATTAATACGGTACGCGAGGCATGACGCAGATAAAGACCGAAGAGAATGATGATGATGGCTGCCAGCGCGAAGCCCCAGCCAACGATAGTGGTTTCGTGGCGGGTGATATCGGTAAGCGTCGCGCCAGATACCCGATAGATAACAAACCAGTCCGGGTTCGTGAAAGAGTAGTAGTAATACCAGGCATTGGTTTTCCGGTCGTAAAGATGGCCTTCGCCGCTGGTCATTTTGTCCATCAGCGCTTCGCTCACGTACTTTTTGAACAGGGCGCCTGTATCTGGGTGCAGCACGACGGTCCCGTCGCGTTCGACGACGAAGAATTCCCCTTGTACGGGGGCCACCATTTGTCGAAGGGTATACCCCATCGACGTCAAATCAAGATGAAAGGCGAGGGTTCCCTTGAGTCTGCCTTCTGTTGAAATCAATGGCTTATAAAGCGTAACTGTCGGATGCCCGGTAAAGTAGTCCGTATAATGGTGGGTATAATGGCTGAAAATACTGGCTTCTGCGTGCGCGACAAACCACGGGCGCGTCCGCGGATCGACGTTTTTACTCTTTTCCGTGGGAGGCGCTTCTGGTGCGTGTAAATAATGCCCCTCTGTGTCGGCCAGCGAGATGGATGACACGGTCGGCATCAGGTTTTGCAAATGCATCAACATCTGCAGCCCTTGCGTCGGGTTGACGTTGAGCGTCTCATTCAGTATCTCGCTGCGGGCAAAGTACATCGCAGAGCGACCAAGGATATAGTCGTTTTCACGCAGGATTGATTCGGTATAGTTAACCGCCAGGTTATGCGTGAAATTACTGTTAATCTTGTGATAATCCTCAAGAAAATCCTTTCTTTGCGAAAGAGAGACCACGACCGCGATCAGCGCAAAACTGCACAGGATCCCCGCGAAGCTGAGCATGATTGGCCGGGTAAAAGAGAGCTTTTTGCTGTGAAGTGCCATGAGTTGTACATCGATCCTGATGGTGAATACTTTTTGTCTGCCGATATCCTCTCAGCATAGTCGCTGTCCTGCGGTTCGCGGTGAATTATACGGAACACGATTTTCGGCAAGATGATTTATCTTAAGAATCACTAAGAAATTCCTTATCCATGTTTTTGCCGCCCCATTTATGCAAGAAATCGGAGGCAGGGCGAAACGAGGAAGAAGCTTTTCGCCCTGGCCAGCATCCCTTGCTGACCGGGTGACAATAAAAAACCGGACAATCGCTGACAATCGTCCGGTTTTAGCTTTCCGTAGCGTCTCGACACTTTTTTACCGTATTGCAGCGTGTTTCAACGTTATTGCGAGGCTCTTCCCAGCCAGCTGTCCCAGTCTTTCCAGACCGGCTGCAGGCCCTGTGCCGTCAGGGCGGCGGCGACTGCCTCCGGACGTCGCCCGTCATGCGGTGCAAACTGTTCCAGCTCCGGGTGATCGTCGGCGTAACCGCCCGGCTGTGTTTTGGAAAACGCGCTAACGTTGTTAATTGCCAGCGGGATCACGCGATCGCGAAACGCCGGGGACTCACGCGTTGAAAGCGATAATTCAACCTCCGGAGCGAGCAGGCGAAACGCGCAGATAGTTTGCACCAGCTGACGCTCATCCATCAGCGATGCCGGTTCTATTCCGCCTGCGCAGGGTCGCAGGCGGGGGAAAGAGATAGAATACCGGCTCTGCCAGTAGTGCTGCTGGAGCCACAGCAAATGCTCTGCCACCATGTAGCAATCGACCCGCCAGCTGTCGGAGAGCCCAATCAGCGCCCCGAGACCGATTTTATCGATCCCGGCGCGGCCAAGCCTGTCCGGTGTCTCCAGCCGGAAGAAGAAATCCTGTTTCTTCCCCTTCAGGTGGTGCCGGGCGTACGTTGCCTCGTGGTAGGTTTCCTGATAAACCATGACCCCATCCAGCCCGAGCGATTTTAACTCCGCGTACTCGTCCTGCGACAGGGGCTGTACCTCCATCTGCAACGACGCAAACTCGCGACGTATCGCCGGAAGGTGCTGACGGAAATAGTCCATTCCCACTTTTCCCTGATGCTCGCCCGTGACCAGCAGAAGATGTTCGAACCCCATTTCACGAATGGCGGCGCACTCACGTGCGATCTCATCTTCATCAAGGGTTTTCCGCTTGATGCGGTTGCTCATGGAGAAACCGCAATAGGTGCAGTCATTGGCGCACAGGTTCGAGAGATAAAGTGGAACGTAGAAGCTTACCGTGTTGCCAAAACGCTGGCGGGTAAGGCGCTGAGCGCGCTGCGCCATCGGTTCAAGGTACGCGCTGGCCGCCGGAGAGAGCAGGGCCATCAGGTCCTCACGGGTCAGATGACGGGCATTCAGGGCACGCTCCACGTCAGCCGCCGTTTTGCTGTTGATACGCAGGGCGATATCGTCCCAGTTGAGCTGACGCCAGCGTTCGGTAAACGTGCTCATGAGAGAGCCTCCAGAAAACCGGTCAGCGGGCTGGTGGCCTGCGCCTGAAAACTGCGCGAGCCAGGGCCGGATCCTCTTGCCAGCAAGCCGGCCTCTACGGCCATGCGGAACGCGCGCGCCATCATGACCGGATCGTCAGCCACCGCAATCGCCGTATTGACCAGTACCGCGTCGGCCCCCATCTCCAGCGCCTGCGCGGCATGGCTTGGTACGCCAATCCCCGCATCGACCACCACCGGCACGGTGGCTTGTTCAATGATGATCTCCAGCATCGCGCGAGTTTCGAGACCCTGATTAGAGCCAATTGGCGCACCCAGCGGCATCACGGCGGCACAGCCGACCTCTTCCAGACGCTTACACAGCACAGGGTCCGCCCCGCAGTAAGGCAGGACGGTAAACCCTTGCTGCACAAGCTTTTCTGCTGCTTTCAGCGTTTCAATCGGGTCCGGCAGCAGCCAGCGGGCATCCGGATGAATTTCCAGCTTCAGCCAGTGGGTACCGAGCGCTTCACGTGCCAGCTGTGCGGCGAAAATTGCTTCTTCCGCCGTTTTTGCACCGGAGGTGTTGGGCAAGAGCGTAACGCCTGCCTCCAGCAAAGGCGCAAGAATGGCATCGTTGTGCTGGCGCAGATCCACGCGTTTCATCGCCAGCGTCACCAGCTGGCTGCCACTTTCACGGATGGCCTCTACCATCAGCTGTGGAGAGGCGAACTTTCCGGTTCCGGTAAACAGATGTGAATCAAAGATTTTATCGGCAATATGTAGCATCTCAGCCCCCTGCGATAACCTGAAACAGCAGGATCTGGTCGCCGTCATTGACCTGCTGATGTTCCCACTGCTCGCGCGGCAGGATCTGTTGATTGAGTGCCAGCGCCGTTCCCGGCTTGAGCTGACGTAACTTATCGAGCAGGGCGGCAATGGTCAGCCCGTCGTCGCAGCTTATCGGCTCATCGTTAAACAGAATGCGCATCGCGGCCTCCGCATACCGGGCAGTGGCTGGCGCGGTTTAAGGCCAGATGGCGCCAGCCGCCTGAACGAGCGTCGAACAGCCGCAGCGTATTACGTTCCGTCTCCATGCCGCTGAGCAGCTTGATGGCCTCAAGCGCCTGAAGGGTGCCCATCACTCCGACTACCGGGCCAAGAATGCCTGCCGTGCGGCAGTTGCGTGCGGGCTCGGCATCGTCCGGCCACAGGCAGCGATAGCAGCCCTGCGCCCAGGGGGGCGTCAGGACCATCATCTGTCCGCCGAACCCCACCGCGCTGGCGGTGATCAGGGGCGTGTTATTGATCACGCAGGCGGCGTTGATCGCCTGACGCGTCGCCATATTGTCAGTGCAGTCCAGCACCACGTCGGCAAGGGCGACCTCACGGTGCAGATTTTCATCGCTCAGCCGCGTCTGGAGTGCAATCAGTTCGATGTCCGGGTTGAGCTGATTCAGCCTCTGGCGGGTAATCTGCGCTTTGGGTTGATTAATGTCCTTTGTCGTGAAGAGGATTTGTCGCTGCAGGTTGCTGAGGTGCACCTCGTCGTCGTCGGCCAGCACCAGCGTACCGATACCTGCGCCTGCCAGATAAAGCGCGGCGGGGGCGCCTAATCCACCCAGACCAACAATCAACACCCTGCTGGCGAGCAGCTTTTGCTGCCCGTCGATGGCGATATCCTCCAGCAGAAGTTGACGGCTGTAGCGCATAAAATCGCGGTCATTCATCGCCCGCTCCTGCCAGCTGTAAAAGCCGTGCGGTGGCCGCCTGCCAGTCCGCCGCCTGGGTAATCGCGCTGACGACGGCGATACTGCCGACGCCGGTTTCCAGTACCGCAGGGGCGCGTTCAAGGCTTATCCCGCCAATGGCAACGGTGGGGTAATCGGCCAGGCGCTTAACGTGTAACGCCAGCTGTGTTAAACCCTGTGGAGCGGAGGGCATCTGCTTGGTTTGCGTCGGAAAAACATGGCCGAGAGCGATATAGGAGGGGCGCGCCGCCAGTGCCACGTCAATTTCCATATCGTCGTGTGTCGACACCCCCAGCCGCAGCCCGGCTTTGCGAATAGCGTTAAGATCGGTAGTTTCCAGATCTTCCTGACCCAGATGGACGCCGTACGCCTGGTGCTTAATAGCCAGCCGCCAGTAGTCGTTGATAAACAGACGAGCGTGGTAGCGTCGTCCCAGCGCGATGGCGGCGATAACGTCGGCCTCAACTTCTTCATCGCGCTTATCCTTGATGCGCAGCTGGAGGGTGCGAACGCCTGCCTCCAGCAGGCGTTGGATCCACTCCACGCTGTCCACCACCGGATAGAGCCCTAAACGGAAGGGCACGGAGGGGAAATCAGGCTGGTACATTAGGCCTCCTCTTTTTTGAGGTAGATCTCGCCGCCTTTCGCGCGGAAGGTTTCTGACATGTCTGCCATACCCACTTCGATGGTCTGTGCGGCGGCGTAGTCGCGTACCTCCTGGCTGATTTTCATCGAGCAGAATTTTGGACCGCACATGGAGCAGAAGTGTGCCACCTTGCCCGATTCCTGTGGCAGGGTTTCGTCGTGGTAGGCGCGGGCGGTGAAGGGGTCCAGCGCCAGGTTGAACTGATCTTCCCAGCGGAATTCAAAGCGCGCCTTCGACATGGCGTTATCGCGGATTTGCGCCCCCGGGTGGCCTTTCGCCAGATCCGCCGCATGAGCGGCAATCTTGTAGGTAATTAGTCCTTGCTTCACGTCCTCTTTATTTGGCAGGCCCAGGTGCTCTTTCGGCGTGACGTAGCAGAGCATGGCGCAGCCGAACCAGCCGATCATCGCTGCGCCAATCCCGGAGGTGAAGTGGTCGTAGCCCGGCGCAATATCGGTGGTCAGGGGCCCCAGAGTGTAGAACGGCGCTTCGTGGCAGTGCTCCAGCTCCTCGGTCATATTGCGGCGGATCATCTGCATAGGCACATGTCCAGGGCCTTCAATCATCACCTGTACGTCATACTCCCAGGCAATTTTTGTCAGTTCGCCCAGCGTGTGCAGCTCGGCAAACTGCGCTTCGTCGTTGGCATCGCGAATGGAGCCCGGACGCAGGCCGTCGCCCAGCGACAGGGATACGTCATAGGCGGCGCAGATTTCGCAGATCTCGCGGAAGTGTTCGTAGAGGAAGTTTTCCTGATGATGTGACAGACACCATTTTGCCATGATGGACCCGCCGCGGGAGACGATGCCGGTCAGACGTTTTGCGGTCATCGGCACGTAGCGCAGCAGCACGCCAGCGTGAATCGTGAAGTAGTCCACGCCCTGTTCCGCCTGCTCCAGCAGCGTGTCGCGGAAGGTTTCCCAGGTGAGGTTTTCGGCGATGCCGTTCACTTTCTCCAGCGCCTGATAAATCGGGACGGTACCAATCGGGACCGGGCTGTTACGCAGGATCCACTCGCGGGTTTCGTGAATATAACGGCCAGTTGAGAGGTCCATTACCGTGTCCGCGCCCCAGCGCGTTGACCAGACCAGCTTTTCTACCTCCTCTTCGATGGAGGAAGTGACGGCAGAGTTACCGATATTGGCATTGACCTTCACCAGGAAATTGCGGCCGATAATCATCGGTTCGGATTCCGGGTGGTTGATGTTGGCAGGGATAATCGCGCGGCCAGCGGCCACTTCGTCACGCACAAACTCCGGCGTGATGTTTTCCGGCAGGCGAGCGCCAAACCCTTCACCTGGATGCTGGTGGCGCAGCACTTCGCTACGGATACGCTCGCGGCCCATGTTTTCACGAATGGCGATGAACTCCATCTCCGGTGTGACGATCCCCTGGCGCGCATAGTGCAGCTGGGTCACGCGTTTGCCCGCTCTGGCGCGTTTTGGCGTCAGCAGACCGGTGAAACGCAATTCGTCCAGACCGTCGTCGGCCAGGCGCGCTTTGGTGTACGACGAGCTTTGTTCGTTGAGTTCTTCACAGTCGTTACGTGCGTCAATCCACGGCTGGCGCAGCTTTGCCAGACCCCGCTGAACATTGATGGCAACAGAGGGATCGCCATACGGGCCGGAGGTGTCATACACCGGGACGGCTTCGTTGTCTTCATATTGCGGGTTATCTTTGCTGCCGCCGATAAGCGTCGGGCTAAGCTGGATTTCGCGCATCGGCACGCGAATGTCGGCCTGTGAACCGGTGATGTATATGCGCTTCGAGTTCGGGAAAGCGGTACCTTCCAGGGTATCGATGAAGTGTTGGGCGTGTTCGCGCTGTTCGCGACGGGTCAGTTTAGTGGTAGACATAGCTCATTCCAGAAGTGAAGGACATGGCTTGTCAGACGACGGATGAAGCAAGAGAAGATCGCCTCAGGGGCGATACAACAGCAGTGTGACTCTTGTTCCCTTCGCAGGTATTAACCTGATCAGGTTCCGCGGATCCCGAATTAACGGTCTCAGCCCGCGCGTTTAAGCGCTGGGCACTCCGACAAGAAAAATCCCCCTCCGCAGAGGGGCGAATGGTTGTAAATTACTCGTTAACGATTAAGAACTCAAGCAGGGCGCGCGATGTTATCTTCGTTACTCACATCCAGGCCGTTATCCAGGACGAGGGCGATCAGCCTGTCTTCCAGCGTGAATCGCTCTTCCAGCGCTTCGCCAAGATCGGAAAGCGCCTGCTGGAACTCAAGATAATTGTCGTGATCGATGGCATTTTCGAGCGTGGAATCGTAGTAATCCATGATCTGCTGGGTGTTGGCTTCCAGCAGCGGATAGAGTTTACTGGCCGCTAAATACGGCGTTGTCCCTTCCATTTCGCGGATAATACGTTCATAAATATTGAAATGTCCGTCGGACAGGTAGTCGACCAGGCTCTGACAAAAATCATCCAGCGCTTTTTCATTCAGCCGCATAAACGATTCTTTGCCAGGCTTAATACCGACCAGATTGTAATAAGCCACGAGTAGATGCTTGCGTACATGTAGCCAGCGATCCACCAGTTTGTTACTTCCTCTAACGCGCTCAGTCAGGCTTTCTAGCTGGTTTAACATGGTTGACTCCGCAAGGTTGAGAATTGAATCTGCTTATCCAAAATGTAACCACAATGCTAACAACATGTCAGTGAAGCGAAGGTAGTGCAATAGATATGGATCGTATTATTGAAAAATCGGATCTGGGTTGGTGGATCGTCAGTCACGAACAAAAACTATGGCTTCCTGCCGGGGAGATCCCTTATGGCGCAGCAGAGGCGTTCGATCTTGTTGGCCAGCCTGCACTGAAGATTGGTGAATGGCAGGGGGATGCAGTGTGGTTGATCCAACAGCCTCGCCGTCAGGAGATGGGATCGGTTCGTCAGGTGCTGGATCAGGATGTTGGCCTGTTCCAGCTGGCGGGGCGGGGCGTACAACTGGCGGAGTTTTACCGCTCGCATAAATACTGCGGCTATTGCGGCCACACCATGCACCCGAGCAAAACCGAGTGGGCAATGCTCTGCGGCCACTGCCGTGAACGCTACTACCCGCAGATTGCCCCCTGCATTATCGTCGCTATCCGTCGGGAGGATTCCATTCTGCTGGCGCAGCATACCCGCCATCGCAACGGCATTTATACCGTCCTTGCCGGCTTCGTCGAAGTGGGTGAAACGCTGGAGCAGGCGGTGGCGCGTGAAGTGATGGAAGAGAGCGGGATCAAGGTGAAAAACCTTCGCTACGTAACGTCTCAGCCGTGGCCATTCCCGATGTCCCTGATGACGGCGTTTATGGCGGAATACGACAGCGGTGAGATCGTTATCGATCAGAAAGAGCTGCTCGACGCGAACTGGTATCGTTATGACGATTTGCCGCTGTTACCGCCGCCAGGCACCGTGGCGCGTCGGCTGATAGAAGATACCGTGGCGATGTGTCGGGCCGAGTATGAGTAGTGTTACACTGAGGCCATGACGCTTAAGGAACTGCAAAAATGACCGAACTGAAGAACGATCGTTATCTGCGTGCGCTGCTGCGCCAGCCCGTTGATGTCACCCCGGTGTGGATGATGCGCCAGGCAGGACGCTATCTGCCAGAGTACAAAGCCACGCGTGCGCAGGCAGGTGATTTTATGTCGCTGTGCAAAAACGCTGAGCTGGCCTGTGAAGTGACGCTCCAGCCGCTGCGCCGCTTCCCGCTGGATGCCGCCATTCTCTTTTCGGACATTCTGACCATTCCGGATGCAATGGGCCTTGGCCTGTACTTTGAAACCGGCGAAGGCCCGCGTTTTACCTCCCCGATCAAAAGCAAAGCCGACGTGGATAAGCTACCGATCCCCGATCCGGAAGGCGAGCTGGGCTATGTGATGAATGCTGTGCGCACCATTCGCCGTGAGTTGAAAGGCGAAGTGCCGCTGATTGGCTTCTCCGGTAGCCCGTGGACGCTGGCAACTTACATGGTTGAAGGTGGCAGCAGCAAAGCTTTTACCGTGATCAAAAAAATGATGTACGCCGAGCCGATGGCTCTGCATGCGCTGCTGGACAAGCTGGCGAAGAGCGTCACGCTCTATCTCAACGCGCAGATTAAAGCGGGCGCGCAGTCAGTGATGATTTTCGATACCTGGGGTGGCGTACTGACCGGGCGCGATTATCAGCAGTTCTCCCTGTATTACATGCACAAAATCGTTGATGGCCTGCTGCGTGAAAACGAAGGCCGCCGCGTGCCGGTGACGCTGTTCACCAAAGGTGGCGGTCAGTGGCTGGAAGCGATGGCGGCGACCGGCTGCGATGCATTGGGTCTCGACTGGACGACCGATATCGCTGATGCTCGCCGTCGCGTGGGCGACAAAGTGGCGCTGCAGGGCAATATGGACCCGTCCATGCTCTATGCACCGCCAGCCCGCATTGAAGAAGAAGTGTCGACTATACTCTCTGGTTTCGGCCAGGGGGAAGGCCACGTCTTTAACCTCGGCCACGGCATTCATCAGGATGTTCCGCCAGAGCATGCAGGCGTATTTGTGGAGGCGGTGCATCGGCTTTCTGCCCAGTATCACCAGTAAGGAGTGGTTATGGATCTCGCGTCGCTACGCGCTCAGCAAATTGAACTGGCTTCATCGGTGATCCGCGAGGATCGCCTGGATAAGGATCCCCCTCAGTACATTGGCGGAGCGGACGTCGGATTCGAGCAGGGTGGTGAAGTGACGCGAGCGGCGATGGTGGTTCTGAAATACCCTTCGCTGGAGCTGGTTGAGTACAAGGTGGCGCGTATCGCCACCACTATGCCGTACATTCCGGGTTTCCTCTCCTTTCGCGAGTATCCCGCGCTGCTGGCAGCATGGGAGCAGCTCTCGCAAAAACCTGACCTGCTGTTTGTGGATGGACACGGTATCTCACATCCGCGCCGTTTAGGCGTGGCCAGCCATTTTGGGCTGCTGGTGGATGTGCCGACCATTGGCGTTGCCAAAAAACGCCTGTGTGGCGCGTTTGAACCACTTTCCCCCGAGCCGGGTGCGCTGGCGCCGCTTATCCATAAAGGCGAGCAGCTGGCGTGGGTCTGGCGCAGCAAAGCGCGCTGTAATCCGCTGTTTATCGCGACCGGTCACCGGGTGAGCATGGACAGCGCACTGGCGTGGGTTCAGCGCTGCATGAAGGGTTACCGTTTACCGGAGCCAACCCGCTGGGCGGACGCCGTCGCTTCCTCGCGTCCGGCTTTTGTTCGTTGGCAGGAAATTCAGCCGTGATTCAGGTAAACTGCGGCTAATTTTCGATTCGAGACATCATCATGTTACAAAACCCGATTCATCTGCGCCTTGAGAAGCTGGAAAGCTGGCAGCACGTCACCTTTATGGCTTGCCTGTGCGAGCGCATGTATCCCAACTATGCCGCGTTCTGTAAGCAGACGGGCTTTGGTGATGGTCATATCTACCGCCGCATTCTGGATTTGATCTGGGAAACGCTGACGGTCAAAGACGCAAAGGTGAATTTCGACTCCCAACTGGAAAAGCTGGAAGAGGCGATCCCGGCCGCGGATGATTTTGATCTGTACGGTGTCTATCCGGCCATTGATGCCTGCGTGGCATTAAGTGAGCTGATCCACTCCCGTCTGAGTGGCGAAACCCTGGAGCATGCTATCGAAGTCAGTAAGGCATCCATTACGACCGTTGCGATGCTCGAAATGACCCAGGAAGGCCGTGAAATGACCGACGAAGAGCTGCGAGCTAACCCGGCGGTTGAGCAGGAATGGGATATCCAGTGGGAAATTTTCCGCCTGCTGGCAGAGTGTGAAGAACGTGACATTGAGCTGATCAAAGGGCTGCGTGCGGACTTACGTGAGTCGGGCGAGAGCAATATTGGTATAATTTTTAACCAATGAGACAACAAAACGTGATTTAACGCCTGTTTTGTCGCACCTCGACTCTTCCCTTCTGCCCCCCGTCTGGTCTACATTTGGGGGGCGAAAAAAAGTGGCTATCGGTGCGTGTATGCAGGAGAGTGCTTTTTTGGCATTTTCGTCGCACTCGATGCTTAGCAAGCGATAAACACATTGAAAGGATAACTTATGAACAAGACTCAACTGATTGATGTAATTGCGGACAAGGCTGATCTGTCTAAAGTGCAGGCTAAAGCTGCTCTGGAATCTACCCTGGCTGCTATTACTGAGTCTCTGAAAGAAGGCGATGCTGTACAACTGGTTGGTTTCGGTACCTTCAAAGTGAACCACCGCGCTGAGCGTACTGGCCGCAACCCGCAGACCGGTAAAGAAATCAAAATCGCCGCAGCTAACGTGCCGGCATTTGTTTCTGGTAAAGCACTGAAAGACGCTGTTAAGTAAGACGCGTGGCAGTGAACAGTTTTAGCGAAGGGGCGGCAACGCCCCTTTTGTCATTCTGGCGTGGAACGCTCGCGCTGGCAGGCGTGCTTCTGCTGTCTGCCTGCAGCCACGACACCTCTCTGCCACCGTTTACCGCCAGCGGCTACGCTGACAATCAGGGGGCGGTGAGGATATGGCGCAAAGATTCCGGCGGCGAAGTGCATCTGCTCTCCGCTTTCAGTCCGTGGCATAACGGCAATACGTCGACCGCGGAGTATCGCTGGCAGGGTGATGACCTGTCGCTGATTGAACTGAACGTCTACAGTAAAACCCCCGAACATGTGAAAGTGCGTTTTGACGACCATGGTGAGCTGAGCTTTATGCAGCGTGAAGTGAGTGGTCAAAAACAGCAGCTTTCCAGCGATCAGATCGCCCTCTACCGCTATCGTGCTGAACAAATCCGCCAGACCAGCGATGCGCTTCGTCTTGGACGTGTGGTGCTGCGTCAGGGGCGCTGGCATAACGATGGCACGGTAACCACCTGCGAAGGGCAGACGGTGAAGCCTGAGCTTGAATCCTGGGCGACCGAACATATTCAACGCCGTCAGCGTCATTCATCAATGGAAGTGAGTGTCGCGTGGCTTGAGGCGCCGGAAGGCTCTCAGCTGTT
Source organism: Enterobacter sp. ZOR0014 (assembly GCF_000798855.1). NCBI lineage: Bacteria > Pseudomonadati > Pseudomonadota > Gammaproteobacteria > Enterobacterales > Enterobacteriaceae > Enterobacter > Enterobacter sp. ZOR0014. The sequence goes on from NZ_JTLF01000149.1 coordinate 13,003, forward strand.
GCTGGTGGCGAACGAAGATTTCTGCACGTGGCAGCCGACAGAGAAGAGTTTTTGACGTAAATCCCCTCTCCCTTGAGGGAGAGGGTTAGGGTGAGGGGGAAAATTACTCGCCCTGCTCGCGCGCAATCGCACGATAACCAATATCCTGACGGCTAAAGCTACCGTTCCAGTGAATATCCGCCATCAGCGCATAGGCACGCTTCTGCGCTTCTGCAACGGTATGACCCAGTGCGGTAGCACACAGGACGCGGCCGCCGTTGGTTAGTACGCGCTCGTCGTCAGACAGTTTCGTACCCGCGTGGAATACCTTCGCGCCGTCAATCTCTTCCAGCGGCAGGCCGTGGATTTCATCACCGGTGTTGTAGTTACCCGGATAACCGCCCGCAGCAATCACCACGCCCAGAGACGCACGTTCGTCCCACTCTGAGGTTTTCTCGTCCAGCTTGCCTTCGCAAGCCGCCAGACACAGATCGACCAGGTCCGATTTCATGCGCAGCATTATCGGTTGAGTTTCCGGATCGCCAAAGCGGCAGTTGAACTCGATAACCTTAGGGTTGCCCTGCTTGTCGATCATCAGACCTGCATAGAGGAAACCGGTGTAAGTATTCCCTTCCGCCGCCATGCCTTTCACGGTAGGCCAGATAATGCGGTCCATGGTGCGCTGATGTACTTCATCCGTCACCACCGGGGCAGGGGAGTAGGCGCCCATCCCGCCGGTATTAGGACCGGTATCGCCATTACCCACGCGTTTATGATCCTGGCTGGTGGCCATCGGCAGAACGTGCTCGCCGTCGACCATGACAATGAAGCTCGCTTCTTCGCCGTCGAGGAACTCTTCAATCACGATGCGGTGGCCTGCATCGCCAAAGGCATTGCCAGCCAGCATATCCTGAACCGCGGCTTCCGCTTCTTCGAGGGTCATCGCAACGATAACGCCTTTACCGGCGGCCAGACCGTCGGCTTTAATAACGATCGGCGCGCCTTTTTCACGCAGGTAAGCCAGAGCTGGCTCCACTTCGGTGAAGTTCTGATATTCCGCCGTCGGGATGTTGTGACGTGCCAGGAAATCTTTGGTGAAGGCCTTAGACCCTTCCAGCTGGGCAGCACCTTCCGTTGGTCCGAAGATTTTCAGGCCAGCAGCGCGGAACGCGTCAACTACGCCAATCACCAGCGGCGCTTCCGGGCCGACAATGGTCAGATCGATTTTCTCATTCTGGGCAAAGTTCAGCAGGGCCGGGATATCGGTCACACCGATGGCGACGTTCTGCAAAGCGGGTTCCAGGGCAGTACCGGCGTTACCCGGTGCCACGAAGACCGTTTTCACCCGCGGAGACTGCGCCGCTTTCCACGCCAGGGCGTGCTCGCGTCCGCCGTTACCAATCACTAATACTTTCATTTTTCTGCTCCGGGAATTAATGGCGGAAGTGGCGCATGTCGGTGAAGATCATCGCGATACCGTGCTCGTCGGCGGCGGCAATCACTTCGTCGTCGCGGATAGAACCACCAGGCTGGATCACGCAGGTAATGCCTACAGCGGCTGCCGCATCGATACCGTCACGGAACGGGAAGAAGGCATCAGAGGCCATGGCGGAACCTTTCACTTCCAGCCCTTCATCACCTGCTTTGATCCCGGCAATTTTCGCAGAGTAGACACGGCTCATCTGGCCTGCGCCTATTCCGATGGTCATGTTCTCTTTGGCGTAGACGATGGCGTTGGACTTGACGAACTTCGCCACTTTCCAGCAGAACAGCGCGTCACGCAGCTCCTGCTCGCTCGGCTGGCGTTTGGTCACTACGCGCAGGTCAGCTTCTGTCACCATACCCAGATCGCGATCCTGAACCAGAAGGCCGCCGTTCACGCGTTTGAAGTCCAGACCCGGCACGCGATTTGCCCACTGGCCGCAAATCAGTACGCGCACATTCTGTTTTGCCGCGGTGATTTTCAGCGCTTCTTCGGATGCCGATGGTGCAATAATCACTTCAACAAACTGACGGGAGATGATGGCCTGCGCGGTTTGGGCATCCAGCTCGCGGTTGAAGGCGATAATGCCCCCAAACGCGGAGGTCGGGTCGGTTTTGTAAGCACGGTCGTAAGCGTCCAGAATAGAGGTGCTCACCGCCACACCGCAAGGGTTGGCGTGCTTGACGATAACGCAGGCTGGCTCGCTGAACTCTTTCACGCATTCCAGCGCAGCGTCGGTGTCAGCAATATTGTTGTAGGAGAGCGCCTTGCCCTGAACCTGCTGAGCGGTGGCAACCGAGGCTTCTTTGATCTCTTCTTCTATATAGAAGGCAGCCTGCTGGTGGCTGTTCTCGCCGTAACGCATATCCTGCTTCTTGATGAAGTTCAGGTTCAGCGTGCGCGGGAAGCGGCCAGAAGGATCGTTGCTTTCACCGTGGTAAGCCGGCACCAGGCTACCGAAGTAGTTGGCGATCATGCTGTCGTATGCAGCGGTGTGTTCGAAGGCTTTGATAGCGAGGTCGAAACGCGTGTCGAGCGTCAGTGACCCTTCGTTGGCATCCATCTCGCTAATAATGGTGTTGTAATCGCTGCTCTTCACCACGATGGCCACATCTTTATGGTTCTTGGCTGCAGAGCGCACCATGGTCGGGCCGCCGATATCAATATTTTCTACCGCATCTTCCAGAGAGCAGCCTTCGCGGGCAACGGTCTGGGCAAACGGGTAGAGGTTAACGACAACCATGTCGATTGGCGCGATATCATGCTTTTCCATAATGGCATCGTCCTGGCCGCGACGGCCAAGAATACCGCCGTGCACTTTCGGATGCAGAGTTTTGACGCGTCCATCCATCATCTCCGGGAAACCGGTGTAATCGGACACTTCGGTTACCGGCAGACCTTTATCTGCTAACAGGCGTGCGGTGCCGCCTGTAGAAAGCAGCTCCACACCGCGTGCAGAAAGTGCCTGAGCGAATTCGACGATACCGGCTTTATCAGAAACACTGAGCAGAGCGCGGCGGACTGGACGACGTTGTTGCATGGTAAATCCCCTGGATTTCACGATTACAGAGAGCGTTAGATGAATTTTCCTGCGAAAAACTCATCTAACACACCTGACGAGGCATCCTTGTGAAGCGCGAGCATTTTAACGAAAACGTTTGCGCAACGCTCGCACATTTTTACTTTTTCGTATCATTGTGGATAAGTCTGTGTGTAAAAGGGTATAAGGCGGGGTTTTGCT
>NZ_JTLF01000371.1:0-23766 GCF_000798855.1 Enterobacter sp. ZOR0014
CTTCGAAGTGGTTGCTCAGTACCAGTTCGACTTCGGCCTGCGTCCATCCGTGGCTTACCTGCAGTCTAAAGGTAAGGACATCGAAGGGTATGGCGACCAGGATCTGCTGAAATATGTTGATGTGGGTGCAACTTACTACTTCAACAAAAACATGTCCACCTACGTGGATTACAAAATCAACCTGGTTGATGAAAATGAGTTCACCCGTCAGGCCGGTATCGGTACTGATGATATCGTCGCGCTGGGTCTGGTTTACCAGTTCTAATCGCGTCGTAGTATGACTCAGGGGCCTGATGGCCCCTTTTTTGTGCGTGTTTTTGGATCTCACAATTGACCCGTTTTGGTGTACTCTTGCCGCCCTGGCATGAGGATAATAATGAATGGATATGACTTTTTTACGCGCCAGCTTTCTGGCTATGCTTTTTTTCCTGACCGCATGTAACGATCCCGCCCCCGTGGCGAAAACTGACGCACCCGCTGCCACGGTGCTCGAAGGCAAAACGATGGGCACCTTCTGGCGCGTCAGCGTGATGAATCTCGATAAAACGCGCACGGAAGAACTTCGCGGCAAAATCCAGGCTCAGCTGGACGCCGACGATCAGCTGCTGTCGACCTACAAAAATGACTCGGCGCTGATGCGCTTTAACCTCTCCACCAGTACGTCTCTGTGGCCGGTGAGTGAAGCGATGGCTGATATCGTCACCGAGTCCATTCGCGTGGGATATAAAACCAACGGTGCGATGGACGTGACCGTCGGGCCGCTGGTGAACCTCTGGGGATTTGGCCCGAATAAACAGCCGGTGGCGACGCCCGATCAGGCGGCTATTGATGATGCCCGTGCCCGGACAGGGCTGCAGCATCTGACGGTGATCAATCAGTACGGCCAACAGTACCTGCAAAAAGATATCCCCGATCTGTTTGTCGATCTGTCGACGGTAGGGGAAGGCTACGCGGCGGATCACCTTGCCGCGCTGATGACGCAGGAAGGCATTTCGCGCTATCTGGTCTCCGTGGGCGGTGCGTTAGTCAGCCGGGGCATGAACGCCAGCGATAAACCGTGGCGCGTAGCGATTCAAAAACCGACCGATCGGCAAAATGCCGTGCAGGCGATAGTCGATATCAACGGACATGGCATCAGCACCTCCGGGAGTTACCGTAACTATTACGAGCTTGACGGGAAGCGCATCTCGCATGTTATTGATCCGCAGACCGGGCGGCCGATCGCGCATAATCTGGTCTCTGTGACGGTGATTGCGCCGACGGCGCTGGAAGCCGATGCCTGGGATACCGGCTTAATGGTCCTCGGCCCGGAAAAAGCGAAAGAGGTGGTTCGTCAGGAAGGGCTGGCGGTGTACATGATCACCAAAGAGGGCGACGAGTTTAAAACCTGGAGCTCGCCGCAGTTCAACAGTTTCCTGGTGAGCGACAAAAATTAAAAAGCAAGGTTGCGGGTTTTTTATCAGTGGCACTCAGGCACGCTACAGGTATGCTTGTAAGAGGAGCTGATGATGAAAAATCCAACCTATATGACCGATGAGGATCGCTGGCAGGCTGTACTGGCTCGCGATCCGCGTGCTGACGATCAGTTTGTCTTTGCCGTGCAAACGACGGGGATTGTCTGTCGTCCGTCCTGCCGGGCACGTCACGCCCTGCGTAAAAACGTCCACTTTTATCCTGATGTTCACCATGCCATTGAGGCAGGGTTTCGCCCGTGCAAGCGCTGTATGCCGGATAAACGCGATCCGCAACAGCAGAAGCTGGCGAAAGTGGAGCACGCCTGTCGCCTTCTGGAGCAGGATCCTGCGTTAACGCTGGACGGTCTGGCGCAGCAGGTGGCCATGAGTCCTTTTCACTTCCACCGGCTGTTTAAGTCCGTCACCGGAATGACGCCAAAAGCCTGGCAGCAGGCGGCGCGCGGTCAACGTCTGCGCACGGCGCTTGCCCAGGGGGATACCGTTACCGATGCCGTGCTGGCCGCAGGCTTTCCCGACAGCAGCAGCTATTATCGTAAAGCCACGGATGCGCTGGGTATGACGGCGAAACAGTACCGCAAAGGCGACGTGGCGGTGCAATACGCCATCGATGACTGCTCATTAGGACGCTGTCTGGTCGCTGAAAGCGAGCGGGGGATTTGCGCAATATTGCTCGGTGACGACGATGCCGAATTAGCCGGGGAGCTGGCGACGCTGTTTCCAAAAGCAGAGCCCGCGCCGCAGGAAGATGCCTTCGCGCAGCGTATCCGCCAGGTGATTGCCAGTATTGATAACCGCGCAGCGCCGCTTGAACTGCCGCTGGATATACGCGGAACCGCGTTCCAGCAGCGAGTCTGGCAGGCCCTTCGTGAAATTCCCTGCGGTGAAACGGCAAGTTATCAGCAGGTGGCGCAGGCGATTGGACAACCCAACGCGGTACGTGCCGTCGCGGGAGCCTGTGCGGCAAACAGGCTGGCGATTGTGATCCCCTGTCACCGCGTTGTCCGTAACGATGGTGCACTGTCGGGTTACCGATGGGGGACGGCGCGAAAAGCGCTATTGCTAAAACGTGAGGCGAAACGCCAGGAGGGATAATGCTCGATCTTTTTGCGGATGCGGAACCCTGGCAGGAGCCACTGGCACCGGGGGCGGTTATTTTGCGTCGCTTCGCGCTCTCCCGTGCGGCGGCGCTGCTTGCGGGTATAGAAGAGGTGACGGCGGTTTCCCCTTTTCGCCATATGGTCACGCCGGGCGGTTACACGATGTCGGTGGCCATGGCGAACTGCGGCGAATTAGGGTGGGCGACGAATGAACGAGGCTACCTGTATGCGCCGAACGATCCCGCGACCGGCCAGCCGTGGCCCCCGATGCCTGCGGTTTTTCAGGCTCTCTGCCACGAGGCTGCCGTTGCCGCTGATTATCCTGACTTCCGACCGGATGCCTGCCTGATTAACCGCTACGCCGTTGGCGCGAAACTCTCCCTGCATCAGGATAAAGATGAACCCGATCTCCGCGCGCCCATCGTCTCGGTATCGTTAGGGCTTCCTGCCGTCTTCCAGTTTGGCGGATTACGCCGTAACGATCCGCTCAAACGCATTATGCTGGAGCATGGCGACGTGGTGGTGTGGGGCAGGGAATCGCGGCTGTATTATCACGGCATTCAGCCTCTGAAACCCGGGGTGCATCCCCTCACTGGCGAGTACCGTTTTAACCTGACGTTTCGCCAGGCAGGGTTTAGTAAACAAAAATAAGAATTATTCTTGATGTACACGCCGGGCAGTTTACACTGCTGGCTGATTTTTATTGTCCGGATTGCCTGCATGCAACTACTTCTCCTTGTCTGGCGTCAGTATCGCTGGCCCTTCATTGCCGTCATGGCGTTAAGCCTTGCCAGCGCCGCATTGGGTATTGGCCTGATCGCGTTTATTAACGTGCGGTTGATTGAAATGGTCGATACCTCACTCTCTGTTTTGCCAGAGTTTCTCGGCCTGCTGCTGCTGTTGATGGCGGTTACGCTTGGCTCTCAGCTGGCGCTAACCGCGCTCGGCCACCATTTCGTTTTCCGTTTGCGCAGCGAATTTATCAAGCGGATCCTGGACACTCAGGTTGAACGGGTGGAGCAACTTGGCAGCGCCTCCCTGCTGGCGGGGCTGACCAGTGACGTGCGGGCTATCACCATCGCGTTTGTTCGTCTGCCGGAGCTGGTGCAGGGGATCATTCTGACCTTTGGCTCGGCGGCTTATCTTGCCTGGCTCTCCAGTAAAATGCTGGCGGTGACCGCTCTGTGGATTGCCATTACCATCTGGGGCGGCTTTGTGCTGGTGTCACGCGTCTATAAACATATGGCGGTGCTGCGCGAAACGGAAGATAAACTGTATAACGATTACCAGACGGTGCTGGAAGGGCGCAAGGAGCTGACCCTGAACCGCGAGCGCGCCGAGTATATCTTCAATCATCTCTATATCCCGGACGCGCGCGAATATCGGCATCACATCATCCGCGCCGATACTTTCCACCTGAGCGCGGTGAACTGGTCAAATATCATGATGCTGGGTGCCATTGGCCTGGTATTCTGGATGGCGAACAGCCTGGGCTGGGCGGACACCAACGTGGCGGCAACCTACTCACTGACGCTGCTGTTTTTACGCACGCCGCTGCTCTCGGCGGTCGGCGCATTGCCCACCTTGCTGAGTGCGCAGGTGGCGTTTAACAAGCTCAAAAAATTCGACCTCGCGCCATTTAAGGCGGAATTCCCTCGCCCGCAAGCCTTCCCGGACTGGCATACGCTGGAGCTGCGCGACGTGACGTTCCGCTATCAGGACAACGCCTTCTCCGTGGGGCCGGTCAACCTGACGATTCACCGCGGCGAACTGCTGTTCCTCATCGGCGGTAATGGCAGCGGTAAATCCACGCTGGCGATGCTGCTCACCGGACTCTACCAGCCGCAGTCGGGCGAGATTTTGCTGGACGGTAAGGCGCTGAGTGCCGGGAAACCTGAGGACTACCGCAAGCTCTTTTCGGCGGTATTTACCGACGTCTGGCTGTTCGATCGGCTGCTCGGTCCTGAAGGGCAGCAGGCCAATCCTGTGCTGGTGGAAAAATGGCTGGCACAGCTGCAGATGTCGCACAAGCTGGAGCTGCAGGACGGTAAAATTCTTAACCTGAAGCTCTCTAAAGGGCAGAAGAAGCGCGTGGCGCTGCTGCTGGCGCTGGCGGAAGAGCGCGATATCATTCTGCTGGACGAATGGGCGGCGGATCAGGATCCTCACTTCCGCCGTGAGTTCTATCAGGTGCTGCTGCCGCTGATGCAGGAGATGGGCAAAACCATTTTCGCCATTAGCCACGACGATCACTACTTCATTCACGCTGACCGTCTGCTGGAGATGCGCGATGGCAAGCTGAGCGAGTTGACCGGTGACGAGCGTGAGGCGGCCTCGCGTGATGCGGTGGCGCGCACGGCCTGATGCCCTCACCCTAACCCTCTCCCACAGGGAGAGGGGATAGATCGTGGCCGTAATGCCGTTTTTTTCTTCATCCCGTCCCGTTGTTTATTCTTATTTACATATCCTCGCGCTATGCTTAACGCCAACTCATTTAATGGATTTATGATTGATGTCGGTATTAAAGAAAAACAGCGCCAGGCAGCGCGATCAGGAGCGTGCGCGACTCATCTGGCTTCTCACGACCGATAAAGCGGTCACTTCTACGTTATTAGGCAAACTGACCCTGGCTGAGCAATATGATGTCGGCACTTTAGCCGACGATATTGCTGAGGTAGGTGCGCTGGTTGCTCATTTACCCCCGCCGGATCTGGCGGATACGCTCGAAGCACTTCCCTCCGAAGAGCGTCACGCCCTGTGGCGTCTGGTGCAGGATCACGAGCGCGGGCAGGTACTGCTTGAAGCTTCGGAAAACGTCTGGGATGACCTGATCGACGAGATGAGCGACCGGGACATCCTCGATGCGCTGCAAACGCTGGATATCGACGAACAGATTTACCTTGTACAACACCTGCCGCGTAACCTGACCGGTCGCCTGCTGGCCTCCCTGCCTGCCGATGAGCGCGCGCGTGTCCGTCAGGTGATGCACTACGAGAAAAATAGCGTCGGCGCGATCATGGAGTTTGGCGTTATCACGGTGCGTCCGGACGTCACGCTCGGTACCGTGCAGCGCTACCTGCGTCGCCTGGGCAAGATGCCGGATAACACCGATAAACTGTTTGTTACCTCGCGGGATAAAACCCTGCTGGGCGAGCTGGAGCTGAAAACGATCCTGCTTAACAGCACCCAGCGGCGAGTCAGTGAGGTGATGGAAAACGAGCCGATGGTCTTCTCTCCGGAAGACGATGCTGAAAAAGCGGCACGTACCTTCGAACGTGACGACCTCGTGAGTGCGGCCGTCGTGGATTCCGTCGGCAAGCTGATGGGCCGTCTGACGGTTGATGAGATCGTTGACGTGGTCTACGAAGAGACCGATAACGACCTGCGCGCGCTCGGGGGGATCAGTGCCGAAGATGACGTCCACGCCTCCGTCGGTAAGGCGGTGAAAACGCGCTGGGCGTGGCTTGCCATTAATTTGTGTACCGCCTTTATCGCCTCCCGCGTAATCGATGGCTTTGAACACACCATTTCACAGCTGGTGGCCCTGGCGTCATTGATGCCGATTGTGGCCGGGATTGGCGGCAACACCGGAAACCAGACCATCACGATGATCGTCCGCGCGCTGGCGCTGGAAAATATTCAGCCCGGCAATTTCGCCTTTCTGATCTTCAGGGAGATGGGGGTGGCGCTGATCAACGGCCTGGTGTGGGGCGGCATTATGGGGGGCATCACCTGGTGGCTGTATGACGATATGGCCTTAGGCGGGGTGATGATGCTGGCGATGGTGCTGAATTTACTGGTGGCATCGATGATGGGGGTCATTATTCCACTGACCATGACCAAACTGGGGCGCGACCCCGCGGTGGGGTCGAGCGTGATGATCACTGCCATCACCGATACCGGTGGTTTCTTTATTTTTCTTGGGCTTGCAACGCTTTTTCTGCTTTAAGACGACGTTTAATGCGGGCGGGAAGCAGTGCCATGAGGATAATCCCCCCCAGCACGCCAATCGCCAGGTTACCGGTTGATACCGTTGCGGCGACCGTCACCAGCATCACGACGGTTTCCGCAACCGGTGCATTTTTTACCGTTGCGGGCTGAATGCTGTGCCAGCTGAAGGTTTTGATGGCGACTATCGCCATAATGCCTGCCAGCACCGCCATCGGAATTTTAGCCATCACGTCGCTCAGCGCCGTCACCAGCACCAGTAAAACGATGCCAGCCGCTAACGTTGAAATACGGCTTCGGCCTTTCCCCATCTCCACGTTGACGATGGTTTGTCCAATCATCGCGCAGCCTGCGATCCCGCCATAGAGCCCGGCCAGGATATTGCCCACGCCCAACCCGATGCTTTCACGGCGTTTACTGGACGGGGTGACGGTCAGTTCATCCACCAGCTTCGCCGTCAGCAGTGACTCCAGCAGCCCGACGAACGCAATGCTTAACGCGCACGGCCAGATAATGCTTAACGTTTCTATGTTCAGGGGGACCAGCAGTTGCGTCAGTCCCGGTAACCCGCCACTCATCGAGCCTTCATCACCCACCGTCGGCAGAATTTGCCCGCTGGTAACGGTGAACAACGTGAGCACCACTATCGCAATCAGCGGGGAAGGGATGCTTTTGATATAGCGCGGCACCCACAGCACGATAAGCAGCGTGAGCACGAACAGGCCGACGATTAACGGGCTTCGGCTCCAGAAGTGCGGAACCTGAGCAAAGAAAATTAAGATGCCGAGGGCGTTAACAAACCCGGTCATCACCGACTGAGGGATAAAGCGCATCAGCCTTGCCATGCCCAGTGCGCCAAACAGTATTTGGATCACCCCCGCCATGAGAACCGCCGGAAGAATGTACTGCACGCCGTGCTGGTGCACCATCGGGCCAATAACCAGCGCCACGGAACCGGCCGCCGCCGTGACCATCGCCGGACGACCGCCCAGCACAGACAAAGCAAAACACAACACCACGGAGGCGATCAGGCTGACTTTGGGATCAACGCCTGCAACCACCGAAAATGAGATCACTTCAGGGACCAGGGCCAGGGCGGTAATGACGCCCGCCAGCGTTTCACGCATCAGAAGTTTTGGCGAGCTAAGGACCGTGGTGACGCGGTCTTCGCCGGGTACAGCAGAATGGGGTAAGGACATAACTTTTCGCAGATTAGGGCAGGCTTCCGTGCGCGCGATCACAAAACGCCACATACTAGCCAGTAAACCCACGATTTACCAGCCACATCGATAATTCCTTACAAACAACCCACCATTAAATTTCACAATTACAATAATTTCGTAACCTTTAAACAATATTTAAAAGTTGTTACCGTGCCTCCGCAGCTTTTTTCACCTGCAATTTCCACGCATCAAGCACTTTTACACTAAGGCATAAATTATGAAAAAAATGACTGCCATGCTCTTTTCTCTGGCCGTGGGGCTTAACACCGTCTCTATGGCGGCGAAAGCTGACACCCCTAAAGAGCAGGAAACGGACGTCCTTTTAATTGGTGGCGGTATCATGAGCGCCACGCTGGGAACCTATCTGCAAGAACTTCAGCCGGACTGGTCCATGACCATGGTCGAGCGCCTTGATGGCGTGGCGCAGGAAAGTTCGAACGGCTGGAACAACGCCGGTACCGGACATTCGGCACTCATGGAACTGAACTATACGCCGCAGAAAAAGGACGGTTCCATTAGTATCGAGAAGGCGGTAGAGATCAACGAAGCGTTTCAGATCTCACGCCAGTTCTGGTCTCACCAGGTCAACAGCGGCGTGATGCATGACCCGCACTCCTTCATTAACACCGTACCGCACATGAGCTTTGTGTGGGGCGAGCAGAACGTCAACTTCCTGCGCGCGCGTTACGCTGCGCTGCAGCAGAGCACGCTCTTCCGTGGGATGAAATACTCTGAAGACCACGCTCAGATCAAAGAGTGGGCGCCGCTGGTGATGGAAGGTCGTGACCCGAACCAGAAAGTGGCCGCGACCCGGACCGAAATTGGTACCGACGTTAACTATGGCGAAATTACCCGTCAGCTGGTGACGTCTTTGAAGAAGAAAGAGAACTTCAACCTGCAGCTCAGCACCGAAGTGCGTGGTTTTAAGCGCAACGCGGATAACAGCTGGAGCGTGACCGTTGCCGATCTGAAAAACAACGAAGCCGAGCACGTCATCAAGGCGAAGTTTGTCTTTATTGGTGCCGGTGGGGCGGCGCTGAAACTGCTGCAGGAGTCCGGTATTCCTGAAGCTGACGACTATGCTGGCTTCCCGGTTGGCGGTCAGTTCCTGGTATCCGAGAACCCGGAAGTGGTGAATCGTCATCTGGCAAAAGTGTACGGTCAGGCTTCCGTCGGTGCACCGCCGATGTCTGTTCCGCACATCGACACCCGTATGCTTGACGGTAAGCGCGTGGTGCTGTTCGGACCGTTCGCGACTTTCTCCACCAAGTTCCTGAAAAATGGCTCCCTGTGGGATCTGCTCAGCGCCACGACCACCTCTAACGTCAAGCCGATGATGGACGTGGGTCTGGATAACTTCGATCTGGTGAAATATCTCATCAGCCAGGTGATGCTCTCTGACGAGGAACGCTTCGAGGCGCTGAAAGAGTACTATCCGCAGGCGAAGAAAGAAGACTGGCGTCTGTGGCAGGCGGGACAGCGCGTTCAGATCATCAAGCGTGACCCGAAAGAGGGCGGCGTGCTGCGTCTGGGTACGGAAGTGGTGAGCGATAAGGATGGCACGATTGCCGCGCTGCTGGGCGCGTCACCGGGTGCATCTACTGCTGCGCCAATCATGCTGCACCTGATGGAAAAAGTGTTTAAAGATAAAGTTGCCAGCCCGGAATGGCAGGCGAAGCTGAAAACGATTATTCCATCCTACGGTACGAAGCTGAACGGGAATGTCGACGCGACGGAGCAGGAGCTGGAATACACCAGCCGCGTATTGCAGTTGCAATATGTGAAGCCGCAGACAGCGGATGCTGCGCCAAAGGCGGAACTGAAGCCTCAGGCTGAAAACAAACCGGTTGCGGATATCGCCCTGTAAGGTAAAAGCAAAACGGTAACATTCGTTACCGTTTTTAGTGTTGTAGGTCGGGTAAGGCGAAGCCGCCACCCGACTTAATTTCAACGTACTACCGCTTGTCCGACATTCTCATCCGCTTTCCATACGCGGTATTTCACTTCTACGTTTTCAGGCGTATACACCACGACAGGCAACTTGCTGTTATAGCGCAGCAGACTGTTATCACCCAGATATGCCGTTACAAATTTCTTCTCTTTCTTGCCGTCCGGGCACGCCATCATGGTGGAGACGGGGGAGGTCACTTTGTCGAAGACGTAGTAATCGTAGCCCCAGCCTTCCAGCGTTTTGCTCTCCAGTTGGCCGCCCAGTCGGTGCTGGTTACAATCCACTTCCAGCGTTTTACCAATCAACAGCTCCACTTTGTAGTTCGCTTCGTCCTGCAGAACCGGTAGCTGAATCACCTGACGTTTCATCCCTTTGTCCGCTTTCGGATAGGGGGCAACTTTTTCCAGCGGCTGCTCTTTTTGGGTTTCGCTGGCGAAAGCGCCGGTGCTGATGCACGCGGCAATCAGGGCGATGGCAAATTTAGGTGCGTTTTTCATTGTCATTCCTTTATGTCAAAACGAGCCGAATCAGATTAGCATAACACTTATGAATGATTAGCGTCATTTACTTACATTTTCAATATAAGTGGTGTAATAAACCTGGCTTATACTCTAAATCCAGTTTTTTGTGCTGAAATGGTATCTGGCGGCAGATCGTGTTATTTTGAACGCCACATAATGTTATTCATCTGTAAAGGGAAGAGAGATGGTTCGTGCAAAACTGAAAACACCTGAAGGCCGCAAGTTCCTCCTGGCGCTACTGGTTGTGTTTATGATTGCGGCCGCGTGCGTGGGGCGGGCGACCATTGTTGGCGTTATCGAACAGTACAACATTCCTCTCTCCGCCTGGACCACCAGCATGTATGTTCTGCAATCGGCGATGATCTTCGTTTACAGCCTTGTCTTCACCGTTCTGCTTGCCATCCCGCTGGGTATTTTCTTCCTGGGTGGACGTGAGAAGCACTAAGCGCCGACGTGCGATAAGGAAGCCATCCTGCGGGGTGGCTTTTTTATGCATAAAAAAAACCAGCCATAAGAGGCTGGTTTTCAATGTGTTTTTGGTCGGCACGAGAGGATTTGAACCTCCGACCCCCGACACCCCATGACGGTGCGCTACCAGGCTGCGCTACGTGCCGACGCATAAAAAGATACTACTCGATTCCGTTTCGAATGCAAGAGAATCTGTCGCTAACTGGTTTATAATTAATCAGTTAGCGATAAAGCGCTTCTCATCCGTCAGGACCTGCAGCAACAGGCTCAGCTGCGGTTTCTGGTCCTTCAACCGTTCACCCTGCAGATTATACGTCTGGTAATTTCCGTTACTGTTCAGCACCAGCGTCAGCGTCGGTGTGGTCACCGCCAGCGTGTTACCGTCTGCTGATGTCACCCAGTTATGGCGGCGCGCGGCGCTGAAGAGATCCTGCCCCTGAGAATACTCGTTTGCTGGCGTACTGACGTGCAGCAGGCGTTGCATCAGGGTCGTCATAACATCTTTATGTTCAGTGAGCATATTGATGCGCTGCGCAGGCGTTCCCGGCCAGTGGATCACCAGCGGTACATGCAGGTTCGGGCGTGACCAGCTCATGCTCTTCGTTTCGTCGCCGAGCGGTACACCATGACCTGCGGTCACAATCACGACAGTGTTATCGAGCTTGCCTGATTCGCGTAGCGCGTCAAGAACGCGGCCGATCTGCGCGTCAACATTGCTGGCCGCACGGCTGTATCGGCGGGCAAAGCCAGTCTGGTTGCTGTCGTCAAGCGTGGTGCCGTTAAAGGCCACCCACGAGAACCAGCGGTTATCTTCCTGGGCGTAGCGCTGCAGCCAGTTTATCCACTGGTTTGCGGTCTGGGTATCAGACTGGCTCTGCGCAGCAGGCAGCGAGAAATCAGACAACAGCGCCTGGCGGTAGAGTGGGCTGTTAAAGCCATCGGATGAGAACAACCCTAACTGATAGCCTTGCTGATTCAGTCCGGTAATTAGCGCCGCAGGAATGCGTGCAGCCAGTACGCCATCCATGTATCCGGCAGAAATGCCATAGAACAGGCCAAAGATGCCCGCATCGGTAGTGTTCCCGGAACTCATATGCTGGGTGAACGAGACGTTTTGACTCGCGAAATCGGCCAGCGCAGGCATCTGCTTCTCGTAACGGGAATAGTTCAGACCATCGACGGTAATCAGCAGGACGTTTTGTCCGCGGCCCATATCGCGATAGCGCAGTTCACTCAGCGGATACTGAACGCTGACCGCTTCCGGATTACCCTGTTCGACCAGACGACGCTGATACTCCTGGGCATCTAACAGGCCGTGTTTCTCAAGGAAACGACGGGCCGTCATTGGATACGAGAGCGGCAGGTTGGCACGCTGCATCGTAATGGGGCGATAGAAGTTAGCATCCGCCCAGATGTACATGATGTGCGAACTGATAAATGAGATGAAAAAGAGTGCGGCGACGGGCTTCGCGTAGTGGCGGCGTCGGGTCAGGCTGCGGAGCTTTTGCCAGCTCCAGGTGGCGAACAACATCTCAATCAGCAGGATCACCGGGACGCTGATAAACATCAGCTGCCAGTCACGAGCCGTTTCGTTCTGGTCAGGGTTGATCACCAGTTCCCAGACGATAGGGTTAAGATGCAGGTGGAAACGGGTGAACACTTCACTGTCGATAAGCAGCAGCGTCATCCCTGCTGTGGCAAGGATTGCGGATAAGAACCGCATCAGACGCTGCGACATGACGATAAACGTCAGAGGAAACAGGATCAGCAGATAGGTGGCGAATACCAAAAAGCTAAAGTGACCGACAACGCTTATCCAGGAGTAGATACGCCCGGTTAGCGTGGTTGGCCAGTCTGCGACAAACAGATAACGACAGCCAATCACCGCCGCTAACAGAATGTTAAACAGGGCAAACCAGTGTCCCCAGCTGACCATCTGGGAGACTTTTTCACGGTAGCGCTGACGATTCGTCACCATAAACTGTTGTTCGTTTCCCTTAATGGGCCTGGTCGTTGCTGACGGATGACTGTAACGCCTGGGCGAAAGATTTTGCGATCGCCTGACGCTGAGCCGGAGCAACGCTGGTGTTGATAAGGTTGGTGACCATATTTCCCAAAACCATCAGGGAGAGATCGGTCGGCGTTTTATGTTTTTCCAGTACGTTGACCAGCTCACTGAGCAGTTGTTCAACGTGTTCATCACTGTAGCGGGAATGTTGTGGCATAAATCAAAATCAGTTTGTTGATGAAAGGGCAACATATTACCGTAGCAACAGCTTTTTTTCCCCTTTTTTATCTGTTGTTGCACACATGTCCTGGTGGTGGTTGAATACCGCCCGGTCTAAAAGGAGAGTTTATCATGAGTCTGGAAATCAACCAGATTGCCTTGCACCAGCTTATCAAGCGTGATGAGCAAACCCTTGAAGTGGTGCTACGCGATTCGTTACTGGAACCCACGGCGACCGTTGTGGAAATGATGGCTGAGTTGCATCGCGTCTACAGCGCCAAAAATAAAGCCTATGGTCTGTTCAGCGAAGAGAGTGAACTGGCTGATAGCCTGCGCCTGCAGCGTCAGGGGGAAGAGGATTTCCTGGCGTTTAGCCGCGCGGCCACCGGGCGTCTGCGCGACGAGCTGGCAAAATATCCCTTCGCCGACGGCGGCATCGTCCTGTTCTGCCACTATCGCTACCTGGCGGTAGAGTATCTGCTGGTTACCGTACTGAACAACTTGAGCAGTATGCGCGTGAATGAGCAACTGGATATCAGCTCGACGCATTATCTGGATATCAACCATGCGGATATTGTGGCGCGGATTGATTTGACCGAGTGGGAAACCAACCCGGAATCGACCCGCTACCTGACCTTCCTGAAAGGGCGTGTGGGCCGCAAAGTGGCCGATTTCTTTATGGATTTCCTCGGCGCCAGCGAAGGACTTAACGCCAAAGCGCAGAACAAAGGGTTGTTGCAGGCGGTAGATGACTTTACGGCTGAGGCGCAGCTCGATAAATCTGAACGCCAGAACGTGCGTCAGCAGGTTTACAGCTACTGCAACGAACAGCTGCAGGCGGGGGAAGAGATTGAGCTGGAGTCGCTCTCAAAAGAGCTGGCGGGCGTCAGCGAAGTCAGCTTCCAGGCGTTCACCGCAGAGAAAGGCTATGAGCTTGAAGAGAGCTTCCCAGCGGATCGCAGTACGCTGCGTCAGTTAACCAAATTTGCCGGGAGCGGCGGTGGGTTAACCATCAACTTCGATGCCATGCTGCTGGGGGAACGTATCTTCTGGGATCCTGCCACCGATACGCTGACCATCAAAGGCACGCCGCCAAACCTGCGCGATCAGCTTCAGCGTCGCACCTCGGGCGGTAAATAACCGCCATAAAAAACCCCGCCGAAGCGGGGTTTTTCTCGACAGGTTTGCGATTACGCGCGAACGAAGTCGATGTGAGTCAGTTTTGGCTTGAACGCGTGACGCTGAACAGCCTGAACTTTCACTTTTTCTTCTTTACCGCCAACAACGATGGTCAGAACTTCGCTGTAGAATTCAGCTTTGGTCTGCAGGTTCCATACTTTGTCGTGATCCAGTTCGATTGCAACTGGAGCAGCTTCGCCACCGTAAACGATAGCCGGGAACTTGTTAGCGGTACGCAGGCGGCGGCTCGCACCCTTACCCTGCACGTTACGTACTTCTGCTTCGATAGTGAACATTGATTTCTCTCTGTATTTAAAACCCTACTACAGGCGACCCAGCAGCAGGTGAGTGTTCTGCCCCACGGATGTGAAGCGGGCGGCATTTTATACTCAAACGCCGCTCACATCAATGAAAAGTCCTGCTAACCACGCAATTCGTTTGCCCGACGGTAGCGACCTTCATAGTCAAAGACCTTCTCACGTACCTGCCAGAACTGGCCTTTTTTGCGGGCGACAACAAAATCCGGATGGCGCAGCAGCGCCTGCTGATGCACGATATCCGCCACGGTGATCCAGCGCAGCGGCACGCCAGGCGTGCGGGTATGCGGGCGAATAAACAGTTGCTCAAATGCCGTGCGCTGGGCTGGCGTCTGTACCCGGAACCGCTCGCTGACGTCAGCGCCGTCCTCGTCGTAATAGGTAATTTTTAGCCACTCGCCTTTTTCATCCGCGCCCGGCTGTAAGGCCATGCCGGAACAGCGCAGCACCAGCGCATCTTTCAGCTTCAGCGCCGCTTTCAGCATGTCGTCCGGGTCGACCAGCACCGTGTCGCACTCACGGCAGCGGCGGGCGGCAATGTCATTTTCGGCGTTGCACTGTGGACAGTTTTTGAAACGAAAACGGAAATCGCACTGCTCGCGATGCCCTTCATCATCTTCAAACCAGCCCTGACAGCGGCGGCCAAAGTGTTCGATCAGCGTGCCGTCGGCGGTGGTTTTCCCCCAGAAGGTGTTGGCAAACCCGCAGGCTGGACAAAACACCTGTACCGGCACGTTGTCACTTTTGCCTTTTGGCGTGCCCACTTCGGGAGAGTAAAGATCGTGCGGGTTACCGGCGTAATCGAGGATCAGACAGTCAGTTTTGCCCGGTGCCAGGCGCAGACCACGACCGACAATCTGCTGATACAGGCTGACGGATTCCGTCGGGCGCAAAATCGCAATCAGGTCGACGTGCGGGGCGTCAAAACCGGTGGTTAACACGGAAACATTCACCAGATAGCGGAACTGCTGGGCTTTAAACGCCTCAATCAACCTGTCACGCTCAGGGCCGGGCGTTTCGCCGGTAATTAACGCGGCGTCGTCAGCGGGGAGCAGTCCGGTAATTTCTCGCGCGTGCTCGACTGTCGCGGCAAAGATCATCACCCCTTTGCGCGTCGCGGCAAACTCCTCAATCTGGCTGATGATATGCGGCGTTATGCGCTTTTGCTTATTCAACTCCTGGTTGAGATCCGCTTCGCTGAATAAGCCGTTGCTCTGCGCCTGTAACCGGCTGAAGTCGTACTGTACCACCGGCATATCCAGCCGCTCGGGCGGCGTCAGGTAGCCGTGTTTAATCATGTAGCGCAGCGGAAGTTCGTAGATACAGTCGCTGAACAGCGCTTTTTCATCGCCACGCACCATGCCGTGATAATGAAAGCGGTAAATCCAGCCTTTGCCCAGGCGAAACGGGGTTGCCGTCAGGCCCAGCAGGCGTAAGTGAGGGTTCACCTCTTTCAGGTGCGTGAGGATTTGCTGATACTGGCTGTCGTCGTCATCGCTGATGCGGTGACACTCGTCGACAATCAGCAGCGAAAATTCGCTGCGAAACAGATCCAGGTTGCGGGCGACCGACTGCACGCTGCCAAAGACAACCTTACCGTGGCTCTCTTTACGCTTGAGCCCGGCGGCGAAAATATCGGCCTCCAGCCCCAGCGCGCAATACTTGGCGTGGTTTTGCGCGACCAGCTCTTTGACGTGCGCCAGCACCAGCACGCGGCCACGCGCCAGGCGGGCCAGCTCGGCAATGACCAGGCTTTTGCCTGCGCCGGTCGGGAGGACAATCGCCGCCGGTTCCCGGTGTTTGCGAAACCAGGCGAGGGTGGCGTCAACGGCTTCCTGCTGATAGGGACGAAGTGTAAAAGTCATGGTGTCTCAGTTTCGTTAATCCGCATATAGTATGCCACGAAACTTTTTCCCTTGAGTGGCGCAACCAGACCATTATACTGAACCGTTCCTGACTGCTTCTTTTTCGGACGCACGGTCCGACTTCCAGCACCATTAAGGCTAAAAAGATTTCATGCGACTTGATAAGTTTATCGCTCAGCAACTCGGCGTAAGCCGCGCTATTGCCGGGCGCGAAATTCGCGCCAGCCGCGTTACCGTGGATGGCGACATTGTGAGAGACAGCGCTTTCAAACTTCAACCTGAGCATCAGGTTGAATACGACGGCAATCCGCTGACCCAGCAGAACGGCCCGCGCTACTTCATGCTCCACAAGCCGGAAGGCTACGTCTGCTCAACGGACGATCCCGATCACCCGACGGTACTCTATTTCCTCGACGAACCGGTGGCACATAAGCTGCATGCCGCGGGCCGCCTCGACATCGACACCACCGGGCTGGTGCTGATGACCGACGACGGGCAGTGGTCACACCGTATTACTTCCCCACGCCACCACTGCGAGAAAACCTATCTGGTCACGCTGGAGTCGCCGGTTGCGGATGACACGGCAGAGCAATTCGCGAAAGGCGTTCAGCTGCATAATGAAAAAGACCTGACTAAACCGGCGGTGCTGGACGTGATCACGCCGACGGAAGTCCGTCTTACCATCAGCGAAGGGCGTTACCATCAGGTTAAACGCATGTTTGCCGCAGTGGGTAACCGCGTTGTCGGTCTGCATCGCGAACGTATTGGCGCAATCGCGCTCGATCCCGACCTGGCGCCTGGCGAATATCGCCCGCTGACGGAAGAAGAGATCGCCAGCGTCGGTCTGCCTTCGCACTAATTTCAGGAGATTTCTGTGACCACCAGGCCACACTCGTCGTTCAAAATTGTCTTCATTCTTGGCCTGCTGGCCATGTTGATGCCGCTGTCTATTGATATGTATCTGCCCGCGCTGCCGGTCATTTCCGCGCAGTTTGGGGTACCGGCAGGCAGCGCACAGATGACGCTCAGCACCTATATTCTCGGCTTTGCTCTCGGCCAGTTATTGTACGGCCCGATGGCTGACAGCCTGGGGCGCAAACCGGTTATTCTGGGCGGAACGCTGGTCTTTGCCGGGGCGGCGGTGGCCTGCGCGCTGGCGCAAACCATCGATCATCTGATTTTCATGCGATTTTTGCACGGTCTGGCCGCTGCTGCAGCGAGTGTGGTGATCAACGCCCTGATGCGTGATATCTACCCGAAAGAAGAGTTCTCCCGCATGATGTCGTTTGTCATGCTGGTGACGACGATTGCGCCGCTGGTGGCTCCGATGGCCGGTGGGGCGGTTCTGGTGTGGTTTAGCTGGCATGCGATTTTCTGGATCCTGGCGCTGGCCGCACTGCTGGCCTCTGCAATGATTTTCTTCTTTATTGATGAAACGCTTCCTGCCGAGCACCGCCAGAAATTCCACATTCGCACCACAATAGGTAACTT
Source organism: Enterobacter sp. ZOR0014 (assembly GCF_000798855.1). Taxonomy (NCBI): domain Bacteria; kingdom Pseudomonadati; phylum Pseudomonadota; class Gammaproteobacteria; order Enterobacterales; family Enterobacteriaceae; genus Enterobacter; species Enterobacter sp. ZOR0014. The sequence continues at coordinate 17,763 of NZ_JTLF01000371.1, forward strand.
TGCCTCGCTGTTTCGCCACAAGCGCGTGCTGAGCTATATGTTGGCAAGCGGGTTCAGCTTCGCCGGGATGTTCTCCTTCCTGAGCGCCGGGCCGTTTGTTTATATCGAGCTGAACCATGTTTCTCCGCAGCACTTCGGTTATTACTTTGCGCTCAATATCGTCTTCCTGTTTGTACTGACTATTATTAACAGCCGCTTTGTCCGGCGGGTCGGCGCGCTGAACATGTTCCGCGCCGGGCTGTGGATCCAGTTTGTGATGGCTGTCTGGCTGGTGGTCAGTGCATTCCTGGGCGTGGGATTCTGGGCGCTGGTGATTGGCGTGGCGGCCTTTGTGGGCTGCGTGTCGATGATATCCTCAAATGCGATGGCGGTGATCCTCGATGAATTCCCGCATATGGCGGGAACCGCATCGTCACTGGCGGGGACGTTCCGCTTCGGCATTGGCGCCATCGTCGGGGCATTACTGTCTATGGCGACCTTCACCACGGCCTGGCCTATGCTATGGGCGATGGCGTTTTGCGCAACCAGCTCCGTCCTCTTCTGTCTTTATGCCAGCCGGCCACGGAAAGCGGCTCATTGATGAGCAGATAAGGCCCGACAGGGCCTTTTTTGTTGATACATATCAACCAAACCCGCGTTCGTTTATCCCGTGTTTGTTTATTTTATGTAAAATCTATTTATGTAAAAAGTCACATCATTGTATTCAAAAAGGTTGAGTTAGATCGCAGAAACGGGTACATATAGCGCCGACGCGAACCTCTATACCGATAAAAAAGCGCTGAATAGTGCAGGTTAGCGATGATGTGTTACTATAAATGTAAATAAATTGTGAAGTAAATTTTGCTTCCGGGGAACGAACGTGAATACATTACAACTCTCCATTGTCCATCGCTTGCCCCAGAGCTATCGCTGGTCGGCGGGTTTTGCAGGTTCGAAAGTTGAACCGATTCCGCAAAACGGCGCGGGCAGTGACAATTGCCTCGTGGCGCTCAAACTGTTGAGCCCAAGCGACGAAAATGCGTGGCGGGTGATGGAGCGTCTCAGTCAGGCCCTGACGGATATCGAAGTGGACAGCTCCGTACTGGAGTGCGAAGGCGAGCCGTGCCTGTTTGTTAAAAGCCAGGATGAATTTGCCGCCACCTGCCGTCTGAAAAACTTTGGTGTTGCGATTGCTGAGCCTTTTTCCGGCCAGTACCCGTTCTGAGCGCTAGTCTGCTGCCAGCAGCTGGCGCGTGTAGCTCTGCGTTGGCGCAGTAAATACGCGCTGGCATTCCCCCTGTTCGACCACCTCACCCTGTCGCAAAACAATCACCTGATGGCATAGCGCCCGCACCACCTGCAGATCGTGGCTGATGAAGATATAGGCCAGCCGATGCTTTTCCTGTAGTCCTTTCAGCAATGCCAGAATCTGCGCCTGGACGGTTCTGTCCAGAGAGGAGGTGGGTTCATCCAGAATAATCAGCTCCGGTTTCAGGATCAGCGCACGGGCGATGGCGATACGCTGGCGCTGCCCGCCGGAAAATTCCGCCGGATAACGATGACGGGTATCGGGATCTAAGCCCACTTCGGCCATCGCCTGTATGACCTCCTGCTCACGCTGCTGCGCGTTCAGGCCGGGCTGGTGAACGCGCAAACCCTCTTCGACAATCTGCAATACGCTGAGCCGCGGGTTAAGCGAGGAGTTGGGATCCTGAAACACCACCTGCATACGCGGGCGCACCGGCAGCATCTGGCGGCGGTTCCAGCGGTGCAGCGGCATGTCGTCAAAAAGGATCTCGCCCTGAGAGGCAATTAAGCGCAGCAGTGCCAGACCGGTGGTGCTTTTACCCGAACCGGATTCGCCCACCAGCCCCAGGGATTCACCGGGACGCAGCGAGAAGCGGATATTTTTCAGGACCGGGTTTGGGTCGACGATACGCCGCAGAATGCCTTTGCGGATCGGGAAGGAGACGGACAAATCCTCAACGCGCAGCAGCGGAGTGCTGTCAGCCGTGAGCGGAACCGGGTCGCCGGAAGGTTCGCTGTTGAGCAGACGTTGCGTATAAGGGTGCTGTGGCGCGTTCAGCAGCGTGGATGCGCTATTCTGTTCAACGCATCGGCCGTTTTGCATGACCGCGACGCTGTCCGCCAGCTTTTTCACAATACTCAGGTTGTGCGTGATAAACAGCAGGCTCATGTTCAGCTCGTCGCGCAGCTCCCGCAGCAGCGTCAATATTTGCGCCTGTACCGTCACGTCCAGCGCCGTCGTCGGCTCGTCGGCAATTAACAGTTCGGGCCGGGTGAGCAGAGCCATAGCAATCATCACTCGCTGGCGTTCACCGCCGGAGAGCTGATGCGGAAAATCATTCAGCCGTTTGGCCGCATTGCGTATGCCCGTCCGTTCAAGACAATCCAGTATTTCCCCCCGCGCAGCCTCTTTGCGCATGCCCCGGTGCAGAGACAAGACTTCATAGAGCTGTTTCTCCAGGGTATGCAGGGGGTTGAGAGAGACCATGGGCTCCTGGAAGATCATGGCAATTTTATTGCCGCGAATACCGCGCAGGGTATGTTCGTCGGCATGAAGCAGTGAACTGCCGTGAAAAAGAATATCCCCCTGCGGATAGCTCGCCGGTGGTGAAGGCAGCAGCCGCAGGATAGAGAGCGCTGAAACACTCTTACCTGAACCGGATTCCCCCACCAGGGCCAGCGTTTCACCTCGCTGGATCTGCAGCGACAAATCGGTGACCACGGTGCGCGTCTCACCCTGTTTCGAGAAAGCAATCGACAGGTTATCAATACTGAGAAGAGGCTGGGTCATCTTATACCGCCTTATTGGGGTCAAAGGCATCGCGCACGGCTTCGCCAATAAAAATCAGCAGCGAAAGCAGCACGGCCACGGAAAGAAAGGCGGTGATGCCTAACCACGGTGCCTGAAGGTTATTCTTGCCCTGCAGCAGCAGTTCGCCGAGCGACGGTGAGCCCAACGGCAGGCCAAAGCCCAGAAAATCCAGCGAGGTGAGGGTGGTAATGGAGCTACACAGAATAAACGGCAGGAAGGTGAGCGTGGCCACGACGGCATTAGGCAGCATATGGCGGAAGATGATCCCCCGGTCGCTCACCCCAAGCGCCTGCGCGGCGCGAATATAGTCGAAATTACGGGTGCGCAGGAACTCCGCCCGCACGACACCCACCAGCGCCATCCAGCCGAACAGAACGGTGATGCCGAGCAGCCACCAGAAGTTCGGCTGTACCACGCTGGACAGCAGGATGATCAAAAATAGCGTTGGCATACCGGACCAGACTTCGATGATACGCTGGCCCCACAGGTCAATTTTCCCGCCGTAGTAGCCCTGAACGGCACCCGCCACCACGCCCATCACGCTGGAGAAGATTGTCAGCATCAGCCCAAAGAGAATTGAAATCCTTGTGCCATAGAGAATGCGTGCCAGCACATCACCACCGTTAGCGTCCGTCCCCAGCCAGTTTTGCGTCGAGGGCGGGGAAGGGAAGGGGGTCGTGGTGGCAAAGTTTATGCTGTTCGCACCAAAACGCACCGGCGCCCAGAGGGCCCAGCCGTGCTGCTCAATCTGCTGGCGCAGCCACGGATCCTGATACTCCGCCGGTGTTGCAAACGGGCCACCAAAGTCGCTTTCACTGTAGTTAGCCAGCACCGGCACATACCAGCGGTCGTTAAAATGCACCAGCAGCGGTTTGTCGTTGGCGATAAGCTCCGAACACATGCTCAGGACAAACAGGACGGCAAAAATCCACAGCGACCAGTAGCCGCGACGGTTGTGGCGAAAACGGGCCCAGCGGGCCTGGTTGACGGGGCTTAAACGCGGCATCAGCGGCCCTCAAAATCAATTCGGGGATCGACCAGCGTATAGCTGATATCGCTGACGATATTCAGCAGCAGGCCAATCAGGGTGAAAATATAGAGTGTGCCAAACATCACCGGATAATCACGCGACACGGTGGCCTCATAGCCCAGCAGCCCCAGACCGTTGAGCGAGAACATCACCTCTATCAACAGTGAGCCGGTAAAAAACATACTGATGAACGTGGCGGGAAATCCGGCAATCACCAGCAGCATGGCGTTGCGGAAGACGTGTTTCCACATAATCTGCTTCTCGCTGACCCCTTTGGCGCGGGCCGTGACAACATACTGCTTGCGGATTTCATCGAGAAACGCGTTTTTGGTCAGCATGGTCAGAGCGGCAAACCCACCGATCACCGTGGCCAGAACCGGCAGCGTGATATGCCAGAGATAGTCGGTGATTTTCTGATACCACGGCAGCGTGCTGAAATCGGCGGAGACTAAACCTCGTAGCGGGAAGATGTCGAAATAGCTGCCCCCGGCAAAGAAGACGATCAGCAGGACGGCAAACAGGAACGCCGGGATGGCATAGCCGATGATGATGAAGGTGCTGCTCCAGATATCGAAGCGGCTGCCGTTGTAAACCGCTTTACGGATCCCGAGCGGGATAGAGACCAGGTAGATAATCAGCGTTCCCCACAGCCCCAGCGTGACCGAAACCGGCAGGCTTTGCTTTATCAACGTTAACACTGACGCACTGCGAAACAGGCTATCGCCAAAATCAAAGCGGATATAATCCCAGAGCATCTTGAAATAGCGCTCGTGAATGGGCTTATCGAAGCCGTAGCGGTGGGTGATCTCGGCGATCACCTCAGGATCAAGCCCGCGCCCGCCGCGATAGTGGCTTTCACTGATATTCCCCACGCCGGTACGCGCATGGCTCGCGCCCATGCCTTCTCCGCCGCCGCCGGGCATGCCGCCGTTGTTACCAAACTCAATAGCAGCAATCGCCTGATCGACCGGGCCGCCGGGGGCGATTTGCACGATAAAAAAGTTAATGGTGATGATGGCCCACAGCGTGGGAATGACCAGCAGCAGACGGCGAATCAGATAGGCACCCATGATGATTCCTTATCGCCGCTCAGCGGGCAGTCTGGCGGCTTTATTGACGTCATACCACCAGGTGTCAAAGCCCAGCGAGTAGACAGGGCGCACGGCAGGTACGGAGAATTTATCCCAGCGTGCCAGACGGTCTTCGCCCATATACCACATGGGCAGCATGTAGTAGTTCCAGGTTAAGACCCTGTCGAGGGCACGGCCGAGCGGCAGGAGTTTTGCTTTATCGCCCTGCGCCGCCACTATTTTCGCAATCAGCGCATCAATCGCCGGGCTTTTTACCCCTGGCGCATTGTATGATGAGTCGATGTAGCTGGAAGCCCAGGAAATTTGCAGGTCCGAGCTCGGCCACGGCTGAGCCGGCCACAGACGCTGCATCATGTCGTAATCACGGTTGCGCATGCGGTTGGTGATCTGCGCGTTATCGACCTGGCGAATGTTCATGGTAATCCCCAGTCGCTCCAGGTTGTGCTTAAACGGCAGTACCCACTGATCGTTGCCCCCGGATGAGAGCAGCAGCTCAAAGCTGAGAGGCTTACCCGTTTTGGCATCCACGCGCTTTTGATTTTTAAGGTGCCAGCCCGCCTCATCCAGCAGCTTGCTGGCCTTAAGCAGGTTGTCGCGGTCGTAGCCGTCACCGTTTGAGGCCGGGGGCTGAAAGACCGTGGTAAACACCTCCGGCGGCACTTCCGCCTTCAGCGGGGCCAGCAGAACCAGTTCGTCGGCTTTCGGATAATCACGCGCGGCATATTCCGTATTCTGGAAATAGCTGTTCGCACGGCTGTAAGCCCCGTAAAACAGCGCTTTGTTCATCCATTCAAAATCAAAGGCCAGGGAAATCGCTTCCCGAACGCGGCGGTCAGCGAATACCGGACGCTGAATATTAAACGCCAGCCAGCGCGTGTCCTGGGCGGATTCGTTTTTATGCTCGTCTTTAACGATATAGCCTTTCGCGAAATTCTTGCCGATATAACGGGTCGCCCAGTTTTTCGCGCTGCTCTCCACGCGTAAATCGAAGGCGCCCGCTTTGAACGCTTCAAATGCGACATTATCGTCAAGGTAGTAATCATAGCGAAGGGTGTCGAAATTCCA
>NZ_JTLF01000261.1:0-19913 GCF_000798855.1 Enterobacter sp. ZOR0014
AGCCACGGGATCGGTCAACCGATCCTTAACTGATCGGCATTACCGCTGAAGGGCAGAGGTTTTTGTCAGAAGCGGGGTTATCGCGCCAGCCAGCCGCCATCCACCGCAATGGTATAACCATTGATGTAGTCCGAGGCTGAGGAGGCCAGAAACACAACCGGCCCCATCAGGTCACTCGGCAGACCCCAGCGCCCGGCCGGGATACGCTCCAGAATGGCCGCACTGCGTTCTTCGTCCGCCCGCAGCTGCTGGGTGTTATTGGTGGCCATGTAGCCCGGGGCAATCGCGTTGACGTTGATATTGTGCTGCGCCCACTCGTTCGCCAGCAGACGGGTCACGCCCATCACCGCGCTTTTTGACGCCGTATAAGACGGCACGCGGATGCCGCCCTGGAAGGAGAGCATCGAGGCGATGTTAATGATCTTGCCGCCTTTTCCCTGCGCGATGAAGTGCTTTGCCGCCGCCTGAGACATAAAGAATACGCTCTTAATATTCAGGTTCATGACGTCGTCCCAGTCAGTCTCGCTGAAATTAATCGCGTCTTCACGACGGATCAGACCCGCGTTGTTGACCAGAATATCAATATGGCCCCATTCCGCCACCGCGCGCTCAAGCAGTTGCGGAATGCCGTCAATTTTACGCAGGTCGGCGGTCAGGCTGAGAAAACGACGCCCCAGCGCAGTCACGCGCTCAATCGTTTCTGTGGGTTCAACGATATTAATCCCGACGATGTCACAACCCGCTTCCGCCAGACCTAACGCCATCCCCTGACCCAGGCCGGTGTCGCAACCGGAAACCACCGCCACTTTGCCCTGCAGAGAAAATGCATCCAGAATCATGTTAGTTCCTTACTCTTCAGCGCCTGTCACCAACAGGCAGATTGATACTTAACTGCCCGCGACTAGCGCAGATCCTTAACAGCAACGTGGTCCATGTCATCGAAGACCTGATTTTCGCCGACCATACCCCAGATGAAGGTATAAGCTTTGGTCCCTACGCCAGAGTGAATAGACCAGCTTGGTGAAATCACCGCCTGCTCGTTATGCATGACGATATGGCGCGTCTCCTGCGGCTGCCCCATCATGTGGAACACGCAGGCATCGTCGTCCATGTTGAAGTAGAAGTAGACTTCCATGCGGCGTTCATGGGTATGGCACGGCATGGTATTCCACAGGTTGCCCGGAGCCAGTTCAGTCAGCCCCATGCTGAGCTGGCAGGTTTCCAGCACATCCGGAACGAAATATTTATTGATGGTGCGACGGTTGCTGGTGAGGTTATCGCCCAGCGTTACGGGCGCTGCGTCCTCAGGCGTCACTTTTTTTGTCGGGTATGAGGTATGCGCAGGGGCGCAGTTGTAGTAAAACTTCGCGGGCTTACCGCCGTCGATGCTGGCAAAGACCACCTCTTTCGCCCCTTTACCGACGTACAGCGCATCGCGGTGACCAATCTCGAAGCACTGGCCGTCCACGGTAATCGTGCCCGGCCCGCCGATATTAATCACCCCCAGCTCACGACGCTCCAGAAAATAGCTCACGCCCAGCTGTTTACCCACTTCTCCGCCCACGGAGACGGTTTTTGCCACCGGCATAATGCCGCCGACAATAATGCGGTCGATATGGCTGTAGACCATGGTGTACTTGTCGGCCTCGAACACCTGCTCAACTAAAAACTCACTGCGCAGCCCCTGCGTATCCAGCGTTTTGGCGTGCGCACTGTGAATGCTTTGTCTGACGTCCACGGTAACCTCCAGATGTGGTCATGCCCAAAAGAAGAAAATAAACGAAACAACGTTCCGTTTTCATGATGAACACATACTATCGGCATAAAATAGGCTTTTCAATTAAATTCAAAACAACGTTTCATTTTTTATTTTGTTTATAACGAAAATGACACCCGGATCACGGTTAAGAGGTATGGGAATGAAGGGAGGATAAAAAAAACCTCCCGGAGGAGGTTTCATTAATCAGGAAAGATTAGCGTTCGATGGCCAGCGCCACCCCTTGCCCGCCGCCTATACAGAGCGTTGCTATCCCTTTGCGGGCATTGCGTTTTTTCATTTCGTGGACCAGTGAAACCAGTATCCGGCAACCGGACGCCCCGATAGGGTGACCCAGCGCAATGGCTCCACCGTTTACGTTGACCCGCAGCGGATCCCACTCCAGCATTTTGCCGACCGAGATCGCCTGCGCGGCAAACGCTTCGTTCACTTCAATCAGATCCACATCGGAGAGTTGCCACCCTGCGCGATCCAGACAGCGACGGGTAGCGTAGACGGGTGCGATCCCCATCAGTGCCGGATCAACACCCACGCTGGCAAACGCCTTGATGCGGGCCAGGACAGGGAGATCCAGCTCCAGGGCTTTACTTTCACTCATCATCATAACGGCTGCGGCGCCGTCGTTAATGGAAGAGGCATTGCCCGCCGTGACCGAGCCCTGGGTTTCAAACGCAGGATTGAGTCTTGCCAGGCCTTCAGCACTGGCGTCAGTGCGCGGCTGTTCGTCCGTATCCACGACAACCACCTCGCCGTTCTGACGCTGTGTACTGACCGGGACAATCTCGTCGCGAAAACGACCAGAATCAATCGCAGCACGCGCCTTTTGCTGGGAACTGAGCGCGTAAGCATCCTGCAATTCACGGCTGATACCGTACTCGCGCGCCAGGTTTTCCGCCGTCACGCCCATATGATAGTCATTGAACGCATCCCACAGCCCGTCATGCACCAGGCTGTCGAGCAACTGACTGTTACCTAACTGCGCGCCGGTACGACTGTCGGTGAGAACGTGCGGCGCACGGCTCATATTCTCTTGTCCGCCAGCAATAACCACATCCGCTTCACCGCATTGAATGGCTTGCGTAGCGAGATGAAGCGCTTTGAGTCCTGAACCACAGACGTCGTTGATGGTGATGGCGGATACGGTGTTGGGCAGACCGCCTTTCAGGGCCGCCTGGCGCGCAGGGTTTTGCCCGGCTCCGGCAGTGAGAACCTGCCCCAGGATCACCTCATCAATTTCGTGTGCGGCGACCCCGCTACGTTCCACCAGCGCTTTGACCACCACGCTGCCCAGGTCAACCGCCGAGTGACGCGCGAGCGCTCCCTGAAAACAGCCGATAGCTGTACGCAACGCACCCACTATGACGACATCTTTCATCACGACCTCTGTGTTAAATGACATGACGATAGTAGAGGATTGTTACTGGCAATTATCTTAATTGTTTAAAAATAGTGAGTTTAATCACAAGGATTAACGGACATCCTGCAGATACTGCCGCAGCCAGCTTCCGGCAACGCCGGGAGGGGATCGTTTATTCCACAGCAGATCGATGCCGATCGCCCTTGGCCAGCCAGGCACATTGAGCTGAACCAGGGATTTCGCGGCGGCAAATTCATCCACCAGCGCGCACGGCAACACGCACCAGCCGAATCCCTGCACTGCCATACTCAAGAGTAACAGGTAATTCGGTGCTGACCAGACGGGTCCTCGCGCAATTTCAGCCTCGCGTTCCAGATAGGTGCTAAGCCGCAGTTCGCGCCAGCCGTGCAGCTCGTCACTCTGCACTTTGGGTTGGCCCGCCAGGGGGTGCGTGGTCGCAACATAAATTGCCATACGGGTCTGCATCGGCAGGCGGGTAACGCCAATATCGGTGGGGTAACTGTCCCGCGCTTCCGTCAGCCCTACCTGCGCTCGCGCCTTTTGCAGCAGATCGATCACATCCTCTTCCTCGCCAATCAGACATTCGAACGCCGTATGGGGAAAGCGAGCGTCAAACTGCTTCATCATCTCTTCCAGCACGTCCGGGTTCAGGGTATCGGAAAGGACAAATGTCAGACGCGCCTCCGTTTGTGCCGTTAGCGACACCGCCAGTTCATCCAGCCGCGTGCTGGCGGCAAGGATGGCCTGCACATAACCCAGCACCTGTTCACCCTGAGCCGTTAACACCGGCTGACGCGCCGAGCGGTCAAACAGCTCAAAACCGAGATCGGCTTCAAGATGGGCAATGGAGGTGCTGATCGTCGACTGACTTTTACGCAGCCGACGTGCGGCAGCAGAGAAAGAGCCAGCCGCAACGGCCTCAACAAACGCGGTAAGGGCTTCAGGTGAATAGCGCATAATCTATCTACTTTATCGATGGATACCATCTTTAATATATCAGCTTTAACGATAAAAATAGGCCGCATCACCGCCCATACCGGCGAATTAATGAGGTCTACACTATGCAACATCAGGATGCACTCCAACGTAAACTGCCGGAGCGGATCTTCCATGCTGTCTGTTTCGAAGGGATTGCCACGGCGATCCTCGCCCCTACGGCCGCGTGGCTCATGCAGCGCTCCGTAGTGGAAATGGGGGGATTGACCGTTATTCTGGCCACTACCGCCATGCTCTGGAACATTATTTATAACTTCGGTTTCGACCGTTTCTGGCCAGTCCAGCGGGTAACACGCACGGCAAAAGTGCGTGCGCTGCACGCCCTGGGGTTCGAATGTGGGTTTATTGTGATTGGTGTGTCGATTGTCGCTGCCGTGCTGGGCGTCACCTTGCTTCAGGCATTCACACTGGAAATAGGTTTCTTCCTGTTCTTCCTGCCCTACACCATGTTCTATAACTGGGCATACGATAACCTGCGTGAGAAATTCCTTAAGCGTCGCCAGCAACGACGCGCCCTGGCAGGCTAAATGCTCTCTGGCCGGACGCCTGTTCCGGCCAAACGCCAACGAAGCAACTGCGCTCTACGAGCATAATTATGGTAAATTGCACGCCATTCTGATGGTTTGATAGTTGAAACGTTGCTCTAATGTCGAAAATTTGGTCAAAAGATGAGACTCTCTGGAGTTTCGCTCTCTATGGCACGGCCGTGGGCGCAGGAACGCTGTTCTTGCCCATTCAGCTGGGCTCTGCAGGCGCTATTGTTCTGTTTATTACCGCCCTTGTGGCCTACCCGTTAACCTACTGGCCGCATCGCGCGCTGGCGCAATTTATTCTCTCTTCAAAAACAAAAGGCAATGAAGGGATTACCGGCGCCGTCTCGCACTATTACGGCAAGAAGATTGGCAATCTGATCACCACACTCTATTTCATCGCCTTCTTTGTGGTGGTGCAGATTTACGCGGTGGCCATCACCAACTCGTTAACCGAGCAACTGGCAAAACACCTGACGGTGGATACCGCCGTGCGCGTGCTGGTCAGTTTAGGTGTGGTGCTGGTGCTGAATCTGATCTTCCTGATGGGACGGCATATCACGATAAAGGTGATGGGCTTCCTGGTATTCCCGCTGATTGCCTATTTCCTGTTTGTCTCGATCTACCTGACCGGGAGCTGGCAACCCTCGCTACTTACCAGCCAGATGGCCGTTGATCGCCATACGCTGCATCAGGTATGGATTTCCATTCCGGTGATGGTGTTTGCCTTCAGCCATACCCCGATTATCTCGACATTTGCCGTGGATCGTCGCGAGAAGTTTGCTGACGCCGCCATGGATAAATGCAAGAAGATCATGAAGGTGGCGTACCTGATTATCTGCCTGAGCGTGCTGTTCTTTGTCTTCAGCTGCCTGCTCTCGATTCCGCCGTCCTACATTGTGGCCGCCAAAGAGCAAGGGGTAACCATCCTGTCAGCACTGTCGATGATGCCCTCTTCTCCCGCATGGCTCGGCATTTCCGGGATAATCGTGGCGATTGTTGCGATGTCGAAATCGTTCCTCGGCACCTATTTTGGGGTCATTGAAGGGGCGACGGAGATCGTGAAGTCGTCGCTCAATCAGGTGGGTGTGAAAAAGAGCCGCGCCTTTAACCGCGCGATTTCCATTATGGGTGTGTCGTTAATTACCTTCGCGGTCTGCTGCATCAACCCGAACGCGATTTCGATGATTTACGCCATCAGCGGCCCGCTTATCGCCATGATTTTGTTTATCATGCCGACGCTGTCGACGTACCTGATCCCTTCGCTGAAGCCTTACCGCTCCCCTGGCAGCCTGCTGACGCTGATCGTCGGCGTGCTGTGCGTGTCGGTGATGTTTGTTGGCTAATGTTCCTGCCATACATTGTGCCGGGTAGCGCTGCGCTTACCCGGCCTACATTCCTACAGAGAATCACGCCCGGATATCGTCATATTCCCGCGTATTATCAAACTCATGTTTCGCAAACGGACACAGCGGAATAATTTTACGGTTCTCACCGCGCATCTTCTCGACCACTTTCGCCACCAGCTGTTTGCCAACGCCCTGCCCTTTCAGGCTCGGATCGACATCAGTATGCTCAATAATGCTCAGGTGCTCGCCGGTCGGCACGAAGACAATCTCCGCCACCTGATTTCCGTCTGCATCATTCACGTAAAACTTGTTATGGCCTTCCAGAATATCCATGGTTCCTCGCTTATTTTTGGCGATACTTCAGCGCACCGCTCGGGCAGGTATCAATTACGCGTACAACCGTTTCGACGTCCACTTCATCAGGAATAATCCACGGTTTACGTTTCAGATTAAACAGCTTTGCGCTCCCACGCACGCAGTTACCTGAGTGTTTGCAGATCCCGGTGTTGAAGTACACGTCAATTTTCTCGCCGGTATAGGCCCGGTAACCCGCATCCAGTAGTTCTTTATCCATGACATTGCCTCTGTAATTATTCTCGTGCTGAATGAAGCATAGCCTTACGGGATCCCGATGGCTATCACGCTGAAAACGAAAAGCCAGCTCACAACTCTTTTCTTACCGGATTGCGTCCACTATTTGCACATGTCAGGCTCCATAAATATCCCCCTTTTCGATGACTGCCGCGGGTTGAATGAAACGCAGACTCTCTTTTCAGGTAAAGCTGTTTTTAGCGCTGGTGTGCTTCTCCTGCCTGCTGTTAGTGCTGCTGGGTACGATCCTGTTTCATTTTATTGACCGGCAGCTCCATCACGATCTCGGCCAGCGCGCCCGGGTTCAGGCCAGTGAGATTGCGCTGATGCCGGGTCTGGCGGAAAAGGTGGCGGCCAGAGATATCCCCGGCATCGCCCGGTTAATTCAGCCGCTGCGTGCCGAAAGTGACGCCAGCTATATTGTGATTGGCGATACCCACGAGCAGCATCTTTATCATTCGGAATCCCCGGAGCGCATTAATTTACCGATGATCGGCGGTGATAATGCCGAAGTACTCAAGGGCAAAACCATTATCTCCGTGCGTCAGGGCGGGATTGGGGTTTCGCTGCGCAGCAAAGCGCCCATCTTCAATGCACAGCATCAGGTGATTGGCATTGTCTCGGTCGGCTATCTGACTTCGTATATTGCCAACATTAACGCCCGCATTCTCTGGCAGGCCGGTTTATACGGGATTGCCCTTCTGCTGTTGCTGTTTATTTTCTCCTGGCTGTTTACCCGCAACCTTAAAAAACAGATGTTCCGACTTGAGCCGAAAGATATTGCCCAGCTGGTTTTGCAGCAAAGGGCGCTGTTAGAAGCCATGTATGAAGGGGTATTTGCCGTCAATGAAGAGAAGCAGCTGATTTTAATTAACCGCGCGGCACGAGAAATGCTGGATATTCATCGGAGTGAAAAAGATCTTATCGGCAAGCCGCTGGACGAGGTTCTGCAAACCTCGCCGGGGTTTTTAACACAGCGCTACGCCTCGGTGAGCCGCGGCCGCCACGACCAGATTGCGGTACTTAACCAGCGCGAGGTCATCGTCAACCGCGTGGCGATTGAGGTCGAACCCGGCGTTGAAAGCGGCTGGGTATACAGCTTTCGCGACAAAAACGACATTAACACCCTCAGCAGCCAGCTCAGCCAGATCAAACGCTATGCTGACAACCTGCGCATTATGCGCCACGAACAGCTGAACTGGACCGCGACGCTGGTGGGGTTGTTGCAGATGAAACACTATGACGAAGCGATCCGCTATATCCAGGTGCAGTCGGAAGGCGCACAGCGCGTGCTGGACTTCGTGTCAGCCCATTTTGCCTCTCCGGCCTTATGCGGGCTGCTGCTCGGGAAATATGTCAGCGCACGGGAAAAAGGGGTTGAGCTACAGTTTGATCCCGCATGCCAGCTCACCCGCATGCCGTCCCACCTCAGTGAAACGGAGCTGATGTCCATTATTGGTAATTTGCTGGATAACGCCGTGGATGCGACCCTCACCGCACCGGTCCCCGCGCCGGTAGAACTCTATATTTCCGATCGCAACCAGGAGCTGCTGATTGAGGTCGCTGACCGGGGCTGCGGGGTGGATGATGCGCTGAAGCCGCATATCTTTCGACAGGGATTCAGCAGCAAGCCGGACAGTGAAAACGACATTGTGGGTACCGAGCACGGTATCGGCCTGTTTCTGGTGGCAGGCTATATCAACAAAGCGGGCGGCAGCATTGAGATTGCCGACAATACGCCGCAGGGCACGATTTTCTCTGTATTTATTCCGAATGGGCTAAAGCATGACCCAAGCACTTGATGTTGTGATCGTTGAGGATGAGCCGCACCTGGCGGAGTTGCATCGCGAGTATATTGAGCAGAACTTTCATCTGCACGTGGTGGGCATCGCCGCGTCGATTGAGCAGGCATGCAGCCTGATTCGCCAGCATCAGCCGCGGCTTATTCTGCTGGATAACTATCTCCCGGACGGCAAAGGCGTGGAGTTAATCGACACTCCCCTGTTGAAAAGCTATGAGTGCTCGGTGATCTTCATCACCGCCGCCAGCGATATGCAGACCTGCAGCCATGCCATGCGCAGCGGCGCGTTTGATTACCTGATTAAACCGGTCTTTTTCCAGCGCCTGCACGCCTCGCTGGAGCGTTTTATGCGCTTCATCCACACCGTGCAGCAGGTAAAAGTCGTTGATCAGCATGCGCTGGATCGCCTGTTTAACCTGCCTGCTGCGGAATCCCCGCACACGCCGTCGACGAAGGGCATTGAGCCTCAGACCCTGGAGCGGATCAAACGGCTGTTCGCCGATCGTCCCGACAGCGCAATGTCGGTGGACGAGGTCGTGGAAAACGTCGGGGTCAGCAAAACCACGGGGCGTCGCTATCTTGAATACTGCGTGGAGAGTGGGTTAATCAGCGTCGAAATGCTGTACGGCAATATCGGTCATCCGCGAAGGCTATACCGTAAAGCCCCCGATAAAACGTAATCCGCGAACATTAGCCAGCAAACGTTCGCGGATTCTATGGTGTTAATTGCTGAAACGACGGTGACAATCACACTTCGGAATCATCGCCCGCTTCCCCCTATTGTGGGTGGAGGCCGATAGGCTATGTTGACAATTAGTTCCTCAAATGTAACTAAAAGGTTAACTATAATGTCGAACACATTCCGAATTTCTCTGATTACCGCTACCGTCCTGTTCTCCGCTTCTGCACTGTCTGCCCTGCCGCAGGGCTATCCGGCTGAGTATCAAAAGGTTGTCGATGCCGCCACGAAAGAGGGCAAAGTTGTCATCTACTCCACCACCGACACCAAAGCCGCCGGGCCGCTGATCGAAGGCTTCGAAAAAACGTATCCAGGCATCAAAGTTGAATATAACGACATGAACAGCACGGAACTGTACAACCGTTTTATCAGCGAACAGGCCTCCGGTGGCGGTAGCGGTGATGTGGTCTGGAGCTCGTCCATGGACACCGGACTGAAGCTCGCCGCTGACTACGCTATGGAGTATAAATCGCCGGAGCAGAGCCAGTTGCCGAAATGGGCGGTCTGGAAAGATAAGGCGTACGGCACCACCTATGAGCCGGTGGTCTTTATCTACAACAAACGCCTGATCCCGGCCGGTGACGTGCCGGATTCACACGCCGCGCTGGCGAAGCTGATTGCCAGCCAGACGGATAAATTCAAGAGTAAAGTCACCACCTATGACATTGAGAAATCGGGT
Source organism: Enterobacter sp. ZOR0014 (assembly GCF_000798855.1). Lineage (NCBI taxonomy): Bacteria > Pseudomonadati > Pseudomonadota > Gammaproteobacteria > Enterobacterales > Enterobacteriaceae > Enterobacter > Enterobacter sp. ZOR0014. The sequence goes on from NZ_JTLF01000261.1 coordinate 9,841, forward strand.
CTTGGTTTTATGCTCTCAGTGCAGGATCACAAGGCCGATCCAAATTACTTTAAAACCCTGGCCGACGTTGCCAAAGGTGGCTTAGCGGTGCAGTCGTCTACCGGCACCATGATGGAGAGGGTCTCCTCCGGTGAAAACCTGATCGGCTTCAATATCCTTGGTTCTTACGCTGAAGCGCGTGCGAAGAACGACCCGTCGCTCGGCATATCCTATCCAAAAGATTACACCCTGGTGCTATCGCGCGTGTCGTTCATCAGCCAGCAGGCGCAAAACAGCAATGCGGCAAAACTGTGGCTGGACTATGTGCTGTCTGAAAAAGGCCAAAGCATCCTGGCAAATCAGGCGGACATTCCATCCATTCGTAACGATATCGAAGGCAAAAACGATATCGACGGCCTGACCAAAATCCTCGGCAATGCGCTGAAGCCGATCCCGGTTGATGAATCGCTGCTGGAGTATCTGCAGCCGAAGAAACGCCTGGAGTACATCAAAGAGTGGCGTGCAGCCGCCGCCAAATAAGCGTCCTGGCGCGGCGGCGTGCGCCGTCGCGCGTCTGTTCATCTGACTGAGTTCATTTTTCCGGGCTGCAACACCAGGGATACCCCATGAATACATTACGCAGAAAGTGGCAAAGCCTGCCGCGCGGTATTGTCGTGTTGATAACCGCCCTGGTTATCTATACGCCACTGTCGTTTATCGTGATACAGAGCTTCCTGTCCGCCCCGTTCTTTTCCCCGGCAAAAGAGTGGAGCCTTGAATCATTTGGTTTTATCTTCACCGACCCTGATTTCTACAAGGCCCTGAGAAGCGGCTTTCTTCTCGCGTTCGGGCTGGTCATCATTGCCATTCCGCTGGGTGGCGTGCTGGCGTTTCTGATGGTGCGTACCGATCTGCCAGGCCGACGCCTGATCGAACCGCTGATCCTGGTCCCGATTTTCGTTTCACCGATGGTGCTGGGTTTTGGCTATGTGGTGGCTGCCGGTCCGGTGGGCTTTCTGTCCCTGTGGGCACAGGCACTGATCGGCTTTGTGCCGTGGAACATCTATGACATGTCGAGCATCGTGGTCATTGCCGGCCTGACGCATGTTCCGCATGCCTATCTCTATATTTCCTCCGCGCTGCGTAGCGTGGGCTCCGATGTGGAAGAAGCCGCGCGCACCGCGGGCGCCTCTCCGCTACAGGTGATGACCTCCGTCAGCCTGCCGATGGTGCGGCCATCCATCCTGTACGCCATCGTGCTGCTGTTCTTCCTCGGGCTGGAAGTGTTTGGTCTGATGCTGGTACTTGGCGATCCGGAAGGCAACATGGTGCTGGCGACCTATCTGTACCAGCTGACGAACAAGCTCGGAACGCCTTCCTATCATCTGATGGCGGCGGTCGCCGTGGTGCTGATTTGCATCACTATCCCGCTGGTCATGCTCCAGCGTCGCCTGATGCGCACCGCCAACCGCTTTGTCACCATGAAAGGGAAAGCCTCTCAGGCTCGCGCGTTACCACTGGGTAAATGGCGCTGGGTGGCCGGGGCGGTGGTCGCCTTCTGGCTGACTGTCACCATCGGTGTTCCCCTGCTTGGCGTGGTGCTGCGCGCGTTCATCTCCAACTGGGGGGTGGGCGTTTCACTGTGGGATGAGCTTTCGCTGAGTACCTTTCGCACCATCTGGGCGCAGCCTAACCTGCTGCGCGCCATCGTCAACTCGATGTCGATTGGCGTGATTGGCGGCGCACTGGCCGTCGCGTGCTACCTGTTTGTTGGTATTGCCATGCACCGTAAACCGGACAACACCACGCGGTTCCTGGATTACAGCGTGCTGGTGCCGCGCGCCGTGCCGGGATTGCTGGCGGGTCTGGCCTTTTTGTGGGTGTTTCTCTTCCTGCCGATGTGGCTGGATAACGCCCTGAAATCCGGCTGGCTTTCCGGATTCGTCTGGACCGACTGGATGCGCGAAAACGTCATCGTCTGGCTGCGCTCGCTGCGCAGCACCATTTTCAGCGTCTGGCTGGCTTATACCGTGGTGTGGATGGCTTACGGACTGAGGCTCATCTCTTCCACGCTGTTGCAGGTGGGGCCGGAGCTTGAAGAGGCGGCGCGCAGCACCGGCGCGACGCGCGGGCAGATCACCCGCCACGTCACCATTCCGCTCTCCCGCTACGGGCTTATCGGCTCATGGCTGCTGATGTTCCTGATCTTTGAGCGCGAATATTCAACCGGTGTGTACCTGCTCTCCCCCGGCACGGAAACCATCGGCTCGATGCTGGTTTCCCTGTGGGCCGCGGGTGCAATTGATATCGTGGCGGCGCTCTCTTTCATTAATATCCTGCTGGTCGTGGTAGGTCTGGGCATTGCCCTTCGTTTCGGAGTGAAATTACATGATTGAATTAGCGGTTGACGATCTGCACTTAACCTACGGCGACAATCCTGTTTTAAAAGGGGTCTCCATGAACCTGAAACGCGGCGAAGTGGTCTCCCTGCTGGGCCCTTCCGGCAGCGGCAAAACCACTCTGCTGCGCGCCGTCGCGGGTCTGGAAAAACCGACCCAGGGGTCGATTGTCATTGGTCAAAATAAAGTTTACGACGGTACGCCGCGCAGCGAGGTTCCGGCGGAGGAGCGTAACCTGGGGCTGGTGTTCCAGTCCTACGCCTTGTGGCCGCACAAAACCGTATTTGAAAACGTGGCCTATCCGCTCAAGTTGCGTAAAGTCCCGGCTAAAGAGATCCAGCAGCGCGTACAGGATGTACTGGACCAGCTGGGTCTCGGCCATCTTGGTAAACGTCACCCGCACCAGCTCTCCGGCGGGCAGCAGCAGCGCGTGGCGATTGGCCGGGCGCTGGTCTATAACCCGCCGGTGATTTTGCTGGACGAGCCGCTGTCCAACCTCGATGCCAAACTGCGCGAAGAGGCCCGCGTATTTCTGCGCGAGCTGATCATTAAGCTCGGGTTATCTGCGCTGATGGTAACGCACGACCAGAACGAAGCGATGTCGATTTCCGACCGCATCCTGCTGCTCAACAACGGTAAAATTGAGCAACAGGGTACACCACAGGAGATGTACGGTTCACCGAAGACGCTGTTTACGGCCGAGTTTATGGGCAGTAATAACCGCCTGCATGGCAAAATCACCGAAGTACGCGACGGCAAAGCACGCATTGAAGGAAAAGACTGGGTGCTCTGGGGCCAGGCGGGTGAAGGGGTGCAGAGCGGTAATGAGGCTACGGCGGTGATCCGCGTCGAGCGCGTGGCGGTGGTCGAGGGGCCGGGGGAAAATCAGCTTGCGCTGCCGCTCCTCACCAGCATGTATCTTGGCGACCGCTGGGAGTACCTGTTCCGCACGGCGGGGGATGATTTTGTGATCCGCGCTTACGGGAATGAGCTTCGCGACCCGCAGCATTGTCATCTATCGCTGCCAGAGAAGCATGTCTGGATATTCCCGAAAAACTAGAGAAATCGGCCTGCCATTCAGTGGCTAAACGGGATGGCAGGCCGACAATCAAAGCGCGAATGCGCTCCTCCATACTTATTTCAATCGTTTACCTGTTTCATCAACGACCTTCTCGCCGTCTTCCTTCGCGAAAGCCGCTTTCTGCGCATCCGGAAGAATATCCAGAACCACTTCTGAAGGACGGCACAGTTTGGTTCCCAGCGGCGTCACGACAATAGGCCGGTTAATCAGGATCGGATGCTGCAGCATAAAGTCGATTAACCGATCGTCAGTAAACTTATCTTCCGCCAGCCCCAGTTCTTCATAAGGCTCGACATTTTTACGCAGCAGCGCACGTACCGTGATCCCCATATCTGCAATAAGTTTGACCAGTTCATCGCGAGACGGCGGATTCTCCAGGTAATGAATGACGGTGGGTTCATTTCCGCTGTTGCGGATCATCTCCAGCGTATTACGCGACGTACCGCAGGCCGGGTTGTGATAAATAGTGATGTTGCTCATAACAGTATCTCATTACAAAGTGAAAGAGAGACGTAGCGCCAGCGCGGCCAGCGTTACAAACAGCACAGGCAGAGTCATAACGATCCCGGTGCGGAAATAATATCCCCAGGTAATCGTCATGTTCTTCTGTGAAAGGACATGCAGCCAGAGCAGCGTTGCCAGGCTCCCAATAGGGGTGATTTTTGGCCCCAGGTCGCAGCCAATCACGTTGGCGTAGATCATCGCCTCTTTGATAACACCGGTTGCGGTGCTGCCATCAATAGAGAGCGCGCCAACCAGCACGGTCGGCATGTTATTCATGATGGAGGACAGGAAAGCCGTCAGGAAACCGGTACCCAGCGTCGCGGCCCAGAGTCCTTTATCCGCCAGCACGTTCAGCACACCTGAAAGGTATTCGGTAAGCCCGGCGTTGCGCAGACCGTAGACCACCAGGTACATCCCCAGCGAGAAGATGACGATCTGCCAGGGTGCGCCATGCAGCACTTTGCCCGTGTTAATGGCATGGCCGCGTTTCGCCACAGCAAAAAGGATGACGGCCCCCACTGCCGCAATCGCGCTCACCGGAATACCGAGCGGCTCAAGGACGAAAAAACCTACCAGCAACAGAATTAAAACGACCCAGCCGGTACGAAACGTCGCCGGATCTTTAATCGCTTTTGCCGGTGTCTTAAGAAGAGACAGCTCGTAAGTCGGCGGGATATCTTTGCGAAAGAACAGATGCAGCATCACAAGCGTGGTGACAATGGCTGCAATATCGACCGGAACCATCACCGACGCGTATTCGGTGAACCCCAGACCGAAGAAGTCTGCCGAAACAATATTCACCAGGTTCGACACGATAAGCGGCAGGCTGGCGGTATCGGCAATAAACCCGGCGGCCATCACGAATGCCAGCGTGGTGCCTTTGCTGAACCCTAATGCCAGCAGCATGGCAATCACGATCGGTGTCAGAATAAGAGCAGCACCGTCGTTGGCAAATAGTGCAGCCACCGCTGCGCCGAGCAGAACGATATAGGTAAAGAGCAAACGGCCCCGACCGTTTCCCCAACGCGATACATGCAGCGCTGCCCACTCGAAAAAGCCGGATTCATCAAGCAGCAGGCTGATAATAATGACGGCAATAAACGTTGCCGTCGCGTTCCAGACGATATTCCACACCACCGGAATATCGCCTAAATGCACAACGCCTGAAATTAAAGCCAGGGCTGCGCCCAGCGTCGCGCTCCAGCCAATTCCCACCCCCTTCGGCTGCCAGATAACCAAAACAAGGGTCAGGACAAAAATAGCGCCTGCCAGTAACATAAAACCTCCTGACAGAGCGGCTCTGCCGCCCTGTATTAACCAAAAAATTAACGCATCAACGCTCTGAGTTTTTCTATACCGGCAGGCTCTGACGCCAGTAGCGGAACAAGCGCTATACGGTCAGCATGCTGATGCTTAACCGCCTCAATCTGAGGCAATTCCTGCCGGGCGCGCTGGCAAAGCAATGGAGAATGCGTATCCGCAATAGAAAGGCTGTTATTGATAATCCAGCCCCACGGATGAATTCCCGCGCGTTCAAGATCGGCCTGCAAATTCGCTGCCTCCAGCACAGGAGTGGTTTCCGCAAGCGTAACCAGCAGCACTTTGGTTCGCTCCGGGTCCTGGAGCTGCATCATCGGGGTAGTAAAATGGCTTTTGTCGCCCATTTTTTTGGCAATTTCGCGGTGATAAGCACCGGTTGCATCCAGCAGCAACAGCGTATGCCCCGTGGGAGCCGTATCCATCACTACAAACCGCTTACCTGCTTCGCGGATCACGCGGGAAAATGCCTGGAAGACGGCGATCTCTTCAGTACAGGGGGAACGTAAATCTTCTTCCAGTAGCCGTTTCCCTGCTTCGTCCAGATATTTTCCCTTCGTCTCAAGGACATGCCGGCGATAGCGTTCGGTTTCCTCGTGTGGGTTGATCCGGCTGACCTGCAGGTTATTCAGGCTGCCATTTAACGTTGTGCTGAGATGTGCGGCGGGATCGGAGGTGGTGAGATGGACATCAAACCCCATGTCTGCCAGCCTGACGGCGACGGCAGCCGCCATCGTGGTTTTACCCACGCCACCTTTGCCCATCAGCATAATCAGGCCGTGTTCGTTACGGGCGATATCCTCGACCAGGCCAGAGAGCGATGCGTTTGCAGGCGTATCCAGGGCGTTCGTTGCAGGGAGCGGTAATGCCTCAGAACGGCTGTCCAGCAGGCCCTTTAATGCCGACACGCCAACCATGTTGACGGGTTGCAGTAATAAGGTATCTGTCGGCAGCCCGGATAAACCGGCAGGAAGATTTGCCAGGGCCTCTTGCTCCCGTTGCCATATCGCAGCAGCCAGTGCGTCATGTTCCGCTTCGGCTGCCGGCAAAACGCCATTAATCACCAGATACTGGTTTTTCAGGCCGATCGCCGCCAGTTCTTCATGGGTGCGGGCGACTTCCTGCAAAGTGGATTTCTGCAGTCGTGCAACCAGCACCAGACGGGTACGCGCAGGATCGGATAACGCCTCTACCGCGTGTGCGTACTGCTCACGCTGTTTTTCCAGCCCGGCCATTGGGCCGAGACAGGAAGCACCGTCCGGGTTACTTTCAATGAAGCTACTCCAGGCGCCGGGAAGCTGGAGCAGGCGAATAGTGTGGCCCGTCGGCGCTGTATCAAAAATGATGTGATCGAAGCGGGTCAGCAGGGAAGCGTCTGTCAATAAACCGGTGAACTCATCGAACGCCGCAATCTCAGTCGTACAGGCGCCGGAAAGCTGCTCGCTGATACTGTTAACGACGTCATCGGGCAAAAGCCCCTTAACAGGATCAACGATTCTGGCGCGATACTGCTGTGCAGCTTCCTGTGGGTCTATCTCCAGAGCGGAAAGCCCGGGAACGGCATTAATAGGGTGGATCGTGTTACCGATAGTTTGATCAAAGACCTGGCCGACATTGGAAGCGGGATCGGTACTCACCAGCAATACCCGCTTACCCCGTCCCGCCAGGCGGATAGCCGTCGCGCAGGAAATGGAGGTTTTGCCCACCCCGCCCTTTCCGGTAAAAAACAGGTAAGGCGGGATATTCTGTAAGAATTTCATATGTCCTCCCGACATACTCAGCAACAGGAAGTATTCCCACCACAGCAGCCGGTGGGCGCTAAGCCCACTTTTTCCAGCGGGATCCCAAACCAGCGAGCCAGCTCAGCGCGTTTTGGATATCGCCCGGCCATTACCGTTTCACCGTCCAGCAACAGCAGCGGAAGCCCTTCTGCTCCCGAGGCTTCCAGGAAGGCTTTCGCTTTTTCTTTCTGAACGAAGCTCATGGGCTGCTGCGCCAGGTTGTAACGTTCCACCTGTACGCCGCGTTCTTTCAACCACTGCACATCCGCAGAAAAATCAACCAGAACCTGATCGACATCTGAACCACATACGCCGGTACTGCAGCACAATGCCGGGTCAAACACCGTTAACGTTTTCATTCTGAACACCTCACATTTGAAAAATCATATATGTTCAGGCAAATTTTTTTTTAGAGACAAATAGCCTTACCGCTACCAGAGCAATTTGCCGTTGCCAGCTTACGGGCGATGGCCTGTACGTCGTCCTGCTGGCATAACCAGGCCTGCTCAATCACCTGAGCAGCCCATGACGGAATATGCGGGGAAAGGCGATAGTGAACCCACTTGCCCTGCTTACGATCCTGCAATAGCCCACTTTCCCTTAGCATTGCCAGATGACGGGAAATCTTGGGCTGCGACTGATCCAGTGCCGTGCAGAGATCGCATACGCACAACTCTCCCATCTCTCTGAGCAGCAGTACGATGCCCAGACGGGTTTCATCGGAGAGGTATTTGAAGAGTTGTAAGGATGTTAGTGACATCAAACCTCCTGAGTATTTACAAACAGGATACTCGGCATGAACGAAAACTCAATACACATTCGGAAAAACACATATGTTTTTAATGATGGGTTTGAATCGCGACGGATGCTTTATGCCTTATAAGAAGAATGAGATTATTAGCACTACTAATACCCGATTAAAATTAGTGACTTGCCCCATCCGATCTCACCAGTAATAATACCGCCCAGAAACGTTACCAGGATAATAATCACTCACCAAAACAAAATGAAAATCTTTTTAGAAATAGTGGCGCTGTCAGTGCTATGGCTCGTCATCGGCTGGATCTTCTGTCGTGCATGGATGCGAGGCTGCAACGGGGAAGATAAATGATCAGATTGTCGCTTGAGGAAGTATTAGAAGGACTTGAACGTCATAGCTTTATCTTTGAAGACGAACAACAGCATTCTCTGATCGTATTTATACTGACCTGCATTTACGCCCAGGCGTCACAGGGTACAGGAGGCCAGCCAGATCACTGGAATGGCTAATTACCGCACCAGGGAGTACAGTCCTTTATTTTCCGGGATAAGAAATATCAGCAGTGACTAAATGCGTCTCTGATTTATCAGTTTGGATGTGATACGCAAAATTATACCGCTCCCCAGATGTAAACTTATTACTGATCCCATAAACCAGCAAAAAAAAATAATCAGCTAAAACAGAAGCTTGTTGTTCAAGGTAAAGGGAAGAGGTTACAAGGCTTTTAAAGGAGTGGAGCGGGCGAAGGGAATCGAACCCTCGTATAGAGCTTGGGAAGCTCTCGTTCTACCATTGAACTACGCCCGCTTTGAGGTGCGTAAGGCATTATAGACCTTACGCCTCTTCATACAAGCCTCTTCACCACTAAGTGGCGATAAAATAATCACTTAGCACTTCGGTTTGCTGCCGGGTGCCGGAAGATAACGCTGCGGATCGATGGCCGTCGCCTTATAACGAATCTGGAAGTGCAGCTTCACCGAATCCGTTCCCGTGCTGCCCATGGTGGCAATCTTCTGCCCTGCTTTGACGTTTTGCCCGTTATTGACCAGCATCGTGTCGTTGTGCGCATAGGCCGTGATGTAGTCTTCGCCATGCTTAATCATGATCAGGTTACCGTAGCCGCGTAGCTGGTTACCGACATAAACCACCTTACCTGCGCCTGAGGCATAAACCGGCGTACCGCGTGCAGCGGCGATATCAATGCCTTTGTTACCCCCTTCAGACAGGGAGTACGGCAGCACCACTTTACCGCTGGCTGGCCAAATCCAGCAGCGTTGACCGACCGGTGGCCAGGAGGACTGCGGCACCGCATAGGATGGCGTCACTTTGGCGGTTTTGCCTTTCGCAGAAGATTTTTTACCCGAGGTCGAACTGCCGCTAACCTTCAGCTTCTGCCCCACTTCGATGGTATACGGTGGAGAGATGTTATTCAGACGCGCCAGATCCTTCACGCTGGTCCCCGTCGCACGCGAAATCCGATACAGCGTGTCACCGCGCTTAACGGTGTAGACCGAACCGGAATAGCTGCCCATATCCGAAGATTTACTCCCCGAACAGCCGGCCAGTAATAATGTCAGCGTCAGGCAAAAAATGGCGATGATGGGGTTTCTCGTCAGGCTTCCTGCAAACAAAACAGATCCTCGGTCAGCGTGAATGGCGCCCTATGATACCAGCCCTGGCAGAAATGGGTCAGCCCTTTTCCGCTCTGTGGGTCAAACCGTTCGTATAAGAATGCCGTATAATACTGCTCTGCTGATGGTGCAGAACCATCCGCATCGTTGGCACTGGAGCACGAATGAGTATTCAAGAACACGTTATTTTGGTAAACGACCAGGGAATGGTGATTGGCACTCAGGAAAAGTACGCCGCACACACCACCCAAACCCCTCTGCATCTGGCCTTCTCCTCCTGGCTGTTTAACGCCGAAGGGGAGTGTCTGGTCACCCGACGCGCGCTAAGCAAAAAAGCCTGGCCGGGTGTCTGGACGAATTCCGTCTGCGGGCACCCTCAAACCGGTGAAAAGACGGAAGAGGCGATTATCCGCCGCTGCCGCTATGAGGTTGGCGCTGAAATCACGGCGATTACCCCCGTGGCCGCCGAGTTTCGCTACCGCGAAACCGATCCTTCCGGGATTGTGGAAAATGAGATTTGCCCGGTATTCGCGGCACGCATTACCAGCGAACTGCGTATTAATCACGAAGAAGTGATGGAATTTGAATGGGTTAAGCTGGAATCGTTGTTCCACGATGTTC